>DTTB01000026.1 GCA_012964965.1 Candidatus Nitrosopelagicus sp. | reverse complement strand
TATTTTCAAATGCTTTTAGATAATCATCCTCCGTGATATCAAGAGGATTTTTATGCTTTTCAACACCAAAATTATATGCTTCATAAATTGGGACAGTTCCAAATGTTATAGGCGCTGTATCCAATAACGTCCTTCTAATGCTACCAACATCCCCACCATCACTAAGATCCATGATTGTGTCAGCATGATATTTTACAGCTACTTTGGCTTTTTCAACTTCTTCCTCAACATTGACGTTTAACGTTGAAGTGCCAATGTTGACATTGACCTTGGTTTTCATGCCTTTTCCAATGCCCACATTGTGAATCTTTTGAGGCCTTACGTTGTTGCTTGGAATAATAATTGAACCGCTAGCAATTTTTGGTAAAAGCCAATCAAGCGTAACATCTTCATCTTTTGCAACCCGTTTCATCTCGTCAGTTGCAATACCTCTTCTTGCAGAACTCATTTGAGTAGCCATGAGTGTACTATCATTCTGATAGATTTAAACAGTAGTCAAGCCAGCGATCAGATTTTAAAACATGATATACAATTCAATACAGATATGAACATTCTTTCCATTGGAGGATCTGACCCATCCTCTGGTGCTGGAATACAAAGTGATATCAAGACATTTTCCAATCATGACGTCTATGGATTTACCATTGTAACTACAATCACAAGCCAGAATACAAGAAAAGTTACCTCGATTGAACCTGTTTCTGTTAAAAGCTTGAAGGCACAACTAGATTCAATTTTCTCTGATTTTCATATTGATGCAATAAAAATTGGAATGGTTTACAATTTTCAAATGATAAAAGTAATCCATTCAAAACTAAGAAATATCAAAGTTCCAATTATTGTAGACCCTATAATAAAATCAACAACAGGTACAATGCTTCTCAAAAAAAATGCGTTGCGTGATTACAAAAAGCTGATAATTCCAATGGCGGATGTGATAACTCCAAATAAATACGAAGCTAAAATTTTGTCAGGAATATCAAACATAAAAAAATCTGCAAAAAAAATACAAACAATGGGTGCCAAATGTGTAATCATTACTGGTGCAACTTCATCAAATGGTCAAATTTCTGATTTTATTTTAGAAGAAAATAAGGAATATGTGATTTCTGGGAAAAAAATTCCTATTAGAACTCATGGAAGTGGGTGTAATTATTCTGCATCTATTGCAGTCTCACTTGCAAAAGGAAATACAATTCGTTCTGCAGTAAAAACAGCGAAGAATTACGTTTACCAGTCTATAAAAAATTCAAAAAAGATTGGAAAAGGCATCAGTATCACTCATAGTCATATTTCAAATGAAATGAAGGAATTATCTGACTCAATTAATGATTTTAGGCAGATCAGAAATATTTACAAGGTGATTCCAGAATGCCAGACAAACTTTGTCTTTGCTAAAAAAAACCCTGCCACCATAAATGATGTATTGGGAATATCTGGTCGTTTGGTAAAGTGCGGTAAAGAAATTGTGACAGCTGGCGAAATTATGTATGGTGGTTCACAGCACGTTGGAACTGCTATCATTCAAGTAAACAAAAAATTTCCGGAAATTCGTTCGTGTCTTAACATAAAATATGATACAAAAATTGTTTCAAAAGCAAAAAAAGTAGGATTCACTATTCTAAGCTATGACAGAAACAAGGAACCAAGAAAGTTAAGAGATAAGGAAAACTCTTCAATCTCTTGGGGAATATCCAATTCTCTTAAAACAAAATTGCCTGACATAATTTATCACAAAGGTGACATAGGAAAAGAGGCAATGATTCTAATTTTTGGTAAAAATCCTGATGATGTCGTCAAAAAGGTTTCTAAGATAATTGCTTACTGAAAACTGTGTAATTCAACATAAATAGTGCAGCAAATAGAATACAAATTCATGAAAGCAGTAATTCTAGCTGGTGGGTTAGGAACTAGACTTCAACCCTACACTACATTTATTCCAAAACCAATGTTGCCCTTAGGTGAAAAACCATTGCTGGAACATCTAATTGAATGGGTTAAAAAAAATGGCATAAAAGATGTTGTGTTGTGTGTTAGTTATCTTCGCAAAACTATAGAAGATTATTTTGAGGATGGTGAAAGATTTGGCGTAGAAATTGAATATGCTGTATCAAATAAACCACTTGCTACTGCAGGACAATTAAAAACAGCTGAAAAATTTATCGATTGTACATTCGTTTGTATTTATGGCGATTCCATTTTTGATTTTAACTTAAAAAGCATGATTAATGAGCATAAGAAAAAGAAATCATTTATCACAATGAGTCTTTTCGAATACAAAACAAACATCAAGTATGGAGTAATTGATACTAAAAATAATGGTAGAGTTTCAGCATGGAACGAAAAACCAGAGATGAAGGCTAAAATCAATATGGGCTGCTATGTTATGGAACCTGGTATTCTTGGCTTTATTCCTAAAAATAAGCCACATGGAATGGATGATGTCATAAAAAAAGCTATTTCCAAAAGAAAAAATGTTAACAGTGTACTAACAAAAAAAGGATTCCTTGACATCGGTGACAAAGAAACCTATGAAAAGGCAAACCTAGAATACAGAAAAAAGCTAGGGAAGATTTGATGATACATAATGTCTGAGATCATAATTAGGGAGATTGAAGAAGAGGATCTTGATAATGGGTTTCTTGAAGCATTAGATAATCTCAGAAAGGCCAGTGATCTTGAGAACTCGAAGGCTAAAGAAGTTTTAAAAAAAATAAAGCAAAACGGGAACCACATAATCCATGTAGCCATGGATGGCAACAAGGTTGTTGGCTCTACTACATTATTTATCGAACAAAAATTCATTCATCAAGGTGGTCTAGTGGGGCATATTGAAGATGTTGTAGTAAGAAAAGATTATGAGGGAACAGGTATTGGAATAAAACTGGTTCTTTCATTATTAGAATATGCAAAAAAGAAACAATGCTACAAAACTATCTTGGACTGTAATGACAGCGTAAAACCATTTTATGAGAGAATTGGGTTCAAGTACGAGTCAAACTGCATGCGATATAACCACAATTAAAAATATTTTTTTGGTCTTTTTTTTATTCTAAACAAAAGTGCGCCCACAACCATCATAGGTATAGAAACAGCCATGAATAATGGAGGGGTCACAGTAACTGTAAAAACACGAAGATCTTTTTCTATGCCATCTATCATGGTATTTGCGTAAAACATGCCAATTAGCAACACCAAACCACCAGCAATTATCAGCCAACCAATTTGCTTTGAGCCAAATCTCCTCGCAATCATAAAAGATGTAGCTGACATAACCAAGCCAGGCGCAACACCTATTGAAATAAATTGTAAAATTTTCGCTGTTGGTTCAACTGGTGGTTTTATGAAGTCATCCAATAATGCTTGTCCTGATGGTTCAAGCATGAAGTTAAAAATTGAAATTATTTCTCCCACAAATATCGCGTATAAACCAATACCTGCCATTGCGATATAAGCGCCATAATCTAATGCCATACGAAACAGATTTTCCATGCATAAATAAACTATTTTTATCAAGCTTATACATGCATACAAGCTATTACACATGCATACAAGCT
>DTTB01000025.1 GCA_012964965.1 Candidatus Nitrosopelagicus sp. | reverse complement strand
ACCCTCCAAGTAAAATCTTCACTAAAATAGATAAATCCATCTAAAATTCATAGACAAATCTTTGGATTAGTTTCCGACTTTATTGCTGAATAATATTAGGAGTGTCGGAAACTCTATAGGGATTAAGTGTTTGAAAGAATTTTCAGTGAAGTATATTCAACTAAATCCTTTACATTTTTGCGATAGGACAACATATGTGGTGCATGCATATGATTTTTGAGAGTGTCAAAATTTTCCCATTTTTCGATAATGGTAACCATGTTTTCATCAAATGTTTGATTATCCATGTGATAATCCACATCTATTGTAGAATTGTATTCTATGCATCCCTTTTCTTTAATTACATTAGGAATGTTAGACTTTAGATGCTCTATTAAAATATCACGTTTGCCAGGTTTTACTTTTATACTTGCAAGAACATGTATCATGATTATTTGCTAGTTAAATTGTTAAATACAAACTTATTCCACAACATTTCCCACATTGAACCATAAACTATCCAATTTCGGGAGATTAATTTAAATCAATTAATAATCAACACTCCTTTCTTTAGTAAATCTGTAAATTATTTACAATAATGCTCAAATAATGTTCAATAATTATAAAATTATCTTCTCCAGTATTTTTTTCGCGCCTAACTTGACATTTACATTCATCTGTTTGAAAATTTAAATTAGAGACAATCTCAATAAAAAATTCAGTATTCCTTGGAATAAGGATTCAATACAAATTATCAAAATACAATCTATTCAAATGCATAATTATGAAAGATGAAAAACCAACCAGAAAACTGGCGACGATTTTAGCGGCTGACTGCGTGGGATTCAGCAGGTTGATGGACAAGAATGAAGAGTTGACCCTACAAAATATAAAAAAATGCCGTAATCTGATTGATCCTGTCATCACAGAAAATGGAGGGAGAATTTTCCATACGGCTGGTGATTCAGTAATTGCGGAGTTCAACAGTGTTGTAGATTCTGTAAATGCAGCCATAGAATTTCAGAAAGTGTTGCATGAACGCAATGAAAATGTGCCCGAAGATTCCAGGATGGTATTCCGGGTGGGGATGCACTTGGATGACGTCATCATTGAAGGCGATAACGTCTATGGTAGTGGAGTCAATGTCGCTGCTAGACTAGAAGGGCTTTGTGAGCCAGGTTGTATACTACTTTCCAGGACGGTTCACGAAAAAATTTCTAAACGTATTCAAGTGGCAATCGACAGTCTCGGCAACGCCCAACTAAAAAATATTGAAGGTGATTTTGAAATCTACCAAATTTCTCCAATATTGAAGAATGGGATTAAACCAATAGACCCAACTAAACTGACCACCAAATCCTCACCTACGGAAAGTAAAATTTTAACAGAAAATAAGGATAAAGATGCTAAGCCTCGTTTAATGATATTACCATTTAGAAACGTGAACAAGAGTGAGGACAATGACTTTCTGGTGGATGGGATTGTTGATGACATTATTACTGAGTTTTCCATGATCAATTTTATTGAAATAATGTCACGCAACACTACCTTTGAATACAAAGATAATCCTGTTGACGTCAGAGAAGCTGCAGAAAAATACAAATTGGATTATGTCGTCACAGGTAGTGTCAGATCAGCTGGCAATCGAGTTCGCATTTCAGCTGAATTGGGGGATCCATTTACAGGAGATTCGATATGGAGCGAACGGTACGACAAGACTATGGACGATGTTTTTGAAATTCAGGATGAAATAGTAAGAAAGGTATCATCTGCGGTCCTGGGTGAAATTGAAGTTACTAGTTTGAAAAGAGCAAAAAGAAAACCCACCGAGGATATGACTTCATATGAATATTTCCTGCAGGGTGTATATTTTAAACGAAAAAATACGAAAGAGGATGTAAACAAAGCCGTAGAAATGTTCACAAAAGCTATTGAAAATGATGAGAACAATGGAAGGGCATATGCTCAAAGATGCTGCACTTGGGGTGGAGCTCTTGGAAAAAATTGGTTAAATGAACCCGATAACGAACTGATTCCTAAAATTCTTTCAACACTTGAAGAAGCATACGAACTTACAGATCACGATTGGGATTGCCATCGGTTACTTTGTGCCGTTTCATTGTTCTTTCATGCAAATTATGACAAGGCAGAAGAACATGGACGTAAAGCTTATGAACTGAATCCAAATAATCATGCAGTTTTAACTGTTTATGGACAATCGCTTATCTTTAATGGTGAATGTGAAAGAGGTATTGAAATTCTCGAAAAAGCATTTGAGTTAGATCCCATGAATCAGGAACTGGTCGACAAAATAATTTGGGGATATTATGCAATGGCTGATTATGAAGCGTGTATCTACCACACTAACAAAATTAAAAAAATGGGACCAAATAATTGGCTTCTGAAGATTGCCAGTTTGGGTGCCTTGATGCGATATGAAGAAAGAGACACGGAAATGAATCTTTTCACTGGTGCACATGGGAAAGATGAATTGAAATTGCAGTTTGACAATTTAAATTTCAATAATGAGGAAATAATTGAGTCAACAAAAAATTTCATTTTTAACGAACTTGAATCCGGAAACGTTGTCTTCAGTGAATCTAAATTTCAGAATTTTGCCATTCAAAACAACTGAAATTCTAGAGATAATGCATTGTTTTTAGAAGTGGAACAATGTGAAGCTAATTTGGTTCAATCCATTAATTCTAAGTCCTATTTTATCATTGCCTAAAATATCTTTATGGATTATACCTCATGCTCCAAAAGATCTCGTTTCGTAAAAATTAGAGTGATATTAAAAATAGAAGAACAAAACTAATAAATATATTAATATGGACACATTATGATTAAAGGAAAATGTCATTGCCAAACAGTAAAATATGAAAGCAGCAATGATTCGGAATCTGCCGTTTTCTGTCACTGCCAAACCTGTCGTGAAATCAATGGAAGCGCGTTTGGTTCTAGTGCTGTTGTCCCTAGAAAAGGATTCGAAATCATTTCAGGAAAAAACTCATTGGTGGGATACGAATCTTCTTCAGGGAAAAAACGTTTTTTTTGTTCTAATTGTGGAACTCACGTTTATGCGACCTCTTCAAAGAAACCTGAAAATATTATACTTAGAATTGGTTGTATAGATGGAAATCACAATATCGTTCCAACACACCATATCTGGACTAGTCAGAAGGCATCATGGTATGATATTACAGAAAATATACCTATGCATGAGGAATGGTGAAATTCAACAATTGAGTCAAAGATTTATCTAAAATTCTAGCAATAAATTTGAGGAAGAATTCTAAAACTTGCGAAGGAAGATTTTGCTTTTTGCAGTAATTTGTTTATTGCAGTAAAAAGTTTCTTTTTTATAAATAGAGAAAACCTGTACCATTATGACTGTACCATTAGTGTTTTTTGAATAATAATATTATCTCATTATTTCATATATTTACAGACAATTTGCTGGAGCGGGTTCGATTCCCGCCACCTCCACCAGCAAAATGCACCAAATGTTGGTATATTTAGGATTCACCTAAACTACTAATAAGAAAACATCATTTTCTTATTAGTAGTTCTGAACAGAACGAATGAA
>DTTB01000024.1 GCA_012964965.1 Candidatus Nitrosopelagicus sp. | reverse complement strand
TTTTGTGGTTCATCGTATCTCCAAACACCTCCAAATGAAGAAAATTTTGCTGGTAACTTCAAAGTTTTTTGTGATGCAACATATCTTGTCAGGCCAACGGTAAAATCGAATCTTAGTGCTACTTCCCTATCGCCCTTATCTTTGAAATAATATATCTCATCTTTAATAGAAGGTCCGCTCTTTGCTTCTAGAACAGATAAAAGTTCAATTGGCGAGGGCTCCATTAAATTAAAACCAAAAATTTTTGCGGTTTCGAGAAATTTTTGACGGACAAATTCAATTTTCTCCATTTCATCCCTATCAAAGTCTTTCATGCCCCTAGGAAGATCCAATTCATGAAAAATGATGGATTAATGCATTTAGACATTACTATAATATGGAATTGGTTGATTTCGTTGAAAAATTATATCCGTTTTACTTTAGATTTCGAATTATAAAATATCTTCTTTATTAACGCTACAAATTTATCAAAAATGTAATTGTCTTACAAATACCTTGAACATGCTACAGATGCACTGATTGAAGTTAACGCAAAAACCTTGGAAGATGCATTTTCGGTGGCGGGAAAATCAGTTGTTGAGACTATAATTGATTCGAATAATATTCAGGAAATTGAAGAAAAAAACATCAATGTGAAAGGAAGAAATCTTATAAATCTGTTGTATAACTGGTTGGAAGAGATTGTGACTATAACAATAACAGATGGTTTTGCCATAAAGAATTTCTCTGTTAATATTAAAAAAAATAAAGAATACCAGATTGTTTCAAAGATTTCAGGCGAAAAATTGGATCTAAAAAAACATAACTTCAAGGTGGAAATCAAGTCACCTACATTTCATTTGATGGAAATAAATGAAAATGATGAAATAACTATGCGATACCTACTCGACCTGTAAATAATTTAATACCCATAAACTGGGTTTATTTTTCGTTGAATTTCTACAATTTCATTTAGTGTGTTTCTCTCTTCAGAGCTTAATTTCTGCATAAACCGCTTTAGTAACTGCTTTGCATCTGAAGAAGAAGGTAACGTATAGAAAACATCCTCTTCAACTACTTGTCTACCCACAGTCACATTTTGGACAGAACATGCAACTTCCTGTCCTGTTTTAACAGAGTTTATGGTTTTACCATCATGTTGTAGCTGGTGTATAATACCAATTTTTTTTCCAGTTTTGTTCATGAAAGGAATTTTTTGACGTAGTTTTCCTACATCCACTCTAATACCAAACACTGCTGGGTTGTTATTCCTAAAAATAAAACCTTTCAGAAAAGTGAATTTGGATATTGGGATTAGTTCTTTAAAAATAGCATTTTCTTCGTCCGCTTTGTCATCGTCTACCCATTGTGTATATGTATCAATTAAGCTATAGATTATTTTATCAGTAAAAACTTTGATATGATTATCATCTGATTCAGTTTCAGCATCTTGTAAAACCTTTACATTAAATGCTAAAATTACACCCAGGTGTCTATCATTTTCCTTTATTGCCATTGCATCGATAATATCTCTGTGAGTTACTGGTCCTATATCGGCTTTTGAAATAGGGATTTGTTGACGACGCATCATTTCTATTAAAGCCTCAAGTGATCCTATAGCATCACATTTTATAATAACTCCATTTGTTTCCGTATTAA
Organism: Candidatus Nitrosopelagicus sp.; assembly: GCA_012964965.1. Next base: position 1,940 of record DTTB01000024.1, on the reverse strand, counting down.
TAAAAACAGATTGCATCTCATCTTCAATAGAATTTTTTAAACTCTCTATCTCCGAATTGTCATTTGTTGCATAAAGTGTACTGCCAGGCAAAACACCCTCTAAATCTGGTGATGCTATTTTTACACCGGCAGCTGCCTGTATCTGTTCTACTGGTTTGAATTTATCACGTGGATCTCTCATTTCGTCAAGAGGCTTAGGCAGTAGCAATGCCTTGAGTTTTGTAACAATCACTGAATCTCTTTTTGTCACTATTATGAAATCTTCTTTTTTGAGCTGGCCGTCGATTAAAATCAAATTTGCTGTAGGGCCAAGACCTACTTCATCATTAACTTCTAATACAATTCCTCGGTTGGATTTTTCTTCTTGATTTAATTTCTCTTTTAGAAATTGTTGCGTCAATCCAACCAAAACGGCAAATAGCTCAGGTATACCTATACCTGTTTTTGCACTAACGGGTACTATTGCAATCTCTTTCTTGTAGTCACTAACCCTGTAAAATGCCTCTGATTGATAACCCAAAACAGAAAGTGCAGTAACTACATTGTAAATTTTTTCATCCAGAAAGGCCTGTACTTCAGGATTTTGCTTCTCAATAGTTTTTGTAATAAATTGTGTTTGCACATCCTTCCAACCAGAAATCATATCAGTTTTATTCAGTGCTACAACAAAAGGCACCTTTCGACTTTCTAAAATTTTTAAACTTTCGTTAGTTTGAGGTTGAAATCCTCTATTTGCATCTACTACTAAAATTGCAATGTCTGCAGCAGAACCTCCCCGTGAGCGCAAATTTGTAAAAATTTCGTGACCGGGGGTATCAATCATTAGAATGCCTGGAATTTTATGTTCAACCTTACTCAATTTTTCGTAAAGTGGCCCACAAATTTTCTGTATTGTTTCTACCGGCAGAAAACTTGCTCCTATATGTTGAGTTATACCACCAGCTTCTCTTCCTTGAACAGCAGTCCCACGTACTTTGTCAAGTAATGAGGTTTTTCCAGAATCAACGTGTCCTAGAACTGACACGATAGGTTGTCGAATGCGCATTTTTGATCACTAGAATACCACATTCACTTCCTTATCAAAACTTTCGCTTGAATCAGATGCATGGATAGAGTTTTCTGTTATACTGATACCAAAATCACCACGTATTGTTCCAGCATCAGCTTCCTTAGGGTTAGTTTTACCTATAATTTCCCTAGTTACATTGATGACATTGTCACCTTCAATTATTGCTGCAGTAACCGTCCCAGACGTAATAAATGATACCAGTTCACCAAAAAATGGTTTAGAGCTATGTACAGAATAGAACTGTTCAGCCATTTCTACAGTAAAATTGAACGTTTTTAATTTTGAAATACTAAATCCTTTCTTTTTAAAACGTGATAGAATTTCTTCTGCCAGATTTCGTTTTACAGCATCTGGCTTTACAATGACTAGTGTTTGTTCAGCCAACTTACTTTTTGACTTTAATTCCGCCTTTAACGTATTTTTTTGTCCACTTTAGTTTTCTTGGGTCGCGTTTTAGAACAAGGGCATTTTTTTTACATTTAGCAGAACAAAACCACAGTACAGTTCCATCGTTTTTTGCAATCATAGTTCCTGATCCCTTTACCACGGAACGATTACAAAAGCTGCATGGCTTTTCTAACAAACTCAAAATTTTTCTACCTTATCTTTTTGGCTTCACGTTCTGTTTCTCTTAAAAGCAGAATTTCAGACATTCGTATTGAGCCTTTAACATTTCTTGTAAGTACCCTTCCTTTGTCTTTACCATCCAATATTTTCACTCTTACTTGAATGACCTCACCAGCAATGCCAGTTCTGCCAACAATCTGAATAACTTCAACTGGTGTTAATCCGTCAGTTTTTTGTTGTGTGCTCATTGTTCTGATTTAGCTTCTGGTTCTGATTTAGCTTCTGGTTCTGATTTAGCTTCTGG
>DTTB01000023.1 GCA_012964965.1 Candidatus Nitrosopelagicus sp. | reverse complement strand
CATCCAATACGGCACAGACTGAAACATCCAATACGGCACAGACTGAAACATCCAATACGGCACAGACTCAATCGTCTGGTCCCAGAGATACAGTCTTCATTGGTAAAAAACCATTGATGGCATATGTTACAACTACAATAATTCAGTTGGCTAACCTACCTTCCGTAAGTATCAAGGCTCGTGGAATGAGTATTGGTCGTGCTGTTGACGTAGCACAAATCGTATCCCGTAAGACAGAAAACGCAGGATACACTGTTGGAAAGATCCTGATTGGCTCTGAGACATTAGAGTCAAAAGACGGAAGACCTAGGAATGTTTCCACTATAGAAATCGAAGTAAAGAGAAACTAATAGAACTCTTTACCTGTTTCTTTTCTTTATTTTTTGTAACGTTTTTCTAATTTTGTATACTTTGATAATTCAACAATTTCATTGAACTGATCAAAGTTTACCATTCTCTTTTTTGATTTTTTAGTAGCGCCCAATCTTTTCAATTCTCTTAACGTTTGAAACGTTGCAAAGGTATTAGAAAATAGAACTGAAAGGGGATATAGAATTATCTTAAATCCCATACTATGTAATTTAGATTGAGAGCTGATTGGTGTTGCTCCACCTTCAATCATGTTTGCCACAAGCGGAGCATTAATAGAGTTTCCAATTTTTTCCATCTCTTGAATTGTTTTTGGTGCTTCAATAAAGATTACATCAGCACCAATTTTTTTGTAAAATAACCCTCTTTCAATGGCTTTATCCAATCCTTCGGTTGCCCTTGCATCAGTTCTAGCCACAATTATGAAATCCTTATTGCTTCTAGCATCTAATGCAGCCTGTAATTTTTCTGCGTACTCATCTTTATGAATCACTTCCTTTCCTTTCATATGCCCACATCTTTTTGGCCATTTTTGATCCTCCAAAAATATTCCTGATGCACCAGCTGCTTCTAACTCACGAACTAATTTATCAACACTTAATGCATTACCATAACCTGTATCTGCATCTACTATGACAGGTACAGATACTGCATGGCAAATTCTACGTGCATTATCAACAGTTTCAGTTGAACCGATAAACCCATAATCAGGCATACCTAACAGAGTAGCAGATGTTCCATATCCAGTCTGGAACATAGCTTCAAAACCAACTTTTTCTACTATTTTTGCACCTATTGCATCATAAACCCCAGGTATAACTAATGGTTTTGTTTTATCATCGAGAAGTTTTCTTATGCTTTTCACAGATCATTGTTTTTTTTTAAATTATTTATGATTTAGTCTATCTTGATTTTCTTACCCTTTTTTTGGGGTGGTTTTTCCATTTTTTCTAGCTCAGATTTCAAGAATTTCTTATATTTTTGAACTTCCTCTTTTGTCATTTGTGCAACATTCTCACTCAACGTTGATCCTATGGCAGAAACTCGTTCTATCATATCTAACGCAACAAACCGACCCACATTACCAATTCTAAATAAAACATCCAGTTGGTTTTTTACAATATTATTGATTGTTTCAAGATCGTCCGTAGTTGCACTGCCCTTTTTTGTTATTTTGTACCTACCGCGTGTAGTTTCCTGAATCAATTTTTCATCCAATAGCCTTCCTAACAATGGATAAATCAAGCCTGGAGAAGGTTTCCATTTCCCATCGCTTTGCTTTACAGCAAAATCGATAAGCTCCTTTCCAGTATACTGCTTCTTTTTAAGCAAGTCAAGTATGAAAAAACGTGAAAATCCTCTAGGGACTGAACTTCCAACACGTTGAATCCATTCTGGAAACATCACTAGCGATATCACTAGCGATATATATTAGTCTTTTGTCGACTAATTATTAGAATTTACACACATATTTAGCAGGATTTTAGATGTGATGTCAAGATGACTAGTACAATTTCTTACGATCTGATAATTGTTGGTTCTGGCCTTGCGGGTTTAAGAGCAGCAATCCAAGCTGCCAAAAGAAATTACAAAATACGAATTGGTGTGATATCCAAAGTCCAAGTTATGAGATCCCATTCAGTTTCTGCCGAAGGAGGAACCGCGGCTGTATTATTTCCGGAAGACGGTGATTCTATCGAATCACATGTTTATGACACAGTCAAGGGTAGCGACTTTCTGGCAGATCAAGACGCAGTAGAACGACTTTGTAAGGAAATGCCAAATGAGATATATCAACTTGAACATTGGGGAATGCCATGGTCCAGACGGGAAGATGGTAAGATTGGTCAACGGGCTTTTGGAGGATATAGTTTTCCTCGGGCATCATATGCATCAGATAAAGTTGGTTTTTTTGAGATGCAGACACTGTATGATACATGCCAAAAATTTGACAATATTGAGTTCCTCAACGAATGGTTTGTAACCTCTATTCTACAAAATGGACAGAAATTTGTTGGGATTACAGCTATTGAACTGTCTAATGGTGATTTCCATGTCATTAAAGGTAAAGCATTGATAATTGCAACTGGTGGAGCAGGTAGGATTTACAGTTTTTCTACATATGGACATTCATCTACACCTGATGGACTTGACATGGCGTATAGAGCTGGTATTGCTCTAAAGGACATGGAGTTTGTCCAATTCCATCCAACTGGAATTATGCCTTCTGGAATCTTAATAACGGAAGGGGCTAGAGGTGAAGGTGCATATCTTATCAACAAAGATGGTGAAAGGTTCATGAAAAAATATGCATCCAAACTAATGGAACTTGCACCAAGAGATATTGTATCCAGATCAATCATGACCGAGATTAAAGAAGGACGTGGATTCAAGCATGAAACAGGAGCAGATTGTATGAAGCTTGATCTTCGACATGTTGGTGATGAAGTAATCAAACAAAAACTTGGTGGAATTCGTGAAATATCATTAAAATTTTCTGGTGTAGATCCTGCAAAAGATCTATTAGATATCAGACCTGTTTGTCATTATATGATGGGTGGAATCCATACTGACATTAATGGCGCTTCAGAACTACAGGGCGTGTGGGCAGCTGGTGAGGCTGCATGTGTCAGCATTCATGGTTCAAACAGATTAGGAGCAAACTCCACTTCCGAATGCATCGTTTGGGGAAAAATAACAGCCAATGAGGCAGTAAATTACATGGAAAGGGAACCGTCTGTAGAATCGATACCTAGTGATCTAGTAGATGCAGAAGAAAAAAGAATCTATGATGGAATTTTTCGAGGCAGGGGAGAAGTTAATCCATATGAAATAAAACAGAAACTTACTGATACACTAAATGACAAGGCATATGTTTTTAGAAATGAAACTGATTTGCTAGAAGGATTAAGAAAGGTCCGTGAGCTTAGGGCAATGACCTGGAAACATGTTGATGATCAGGCAAAAGAATACAATACAAATTTTTCAAATGTAATGGAATTAGATTCGATGTTTAGAATATCTGAGACTGTTCTAATTGGTGCAATCAATAGAAAGGAATCTCGTGGTTCACATGCAAGAACTGATTTTCCAACACGAGATGACAAAAAATTCTTGCATCATACACTAGCATATTATAATCCTGATGAACCTGTCATGAAAACACATCCAGTGACAATAACTAATTACAAACCTGTGGAGAGAAAATACTAGATGGAAAAAGATCGAA
>DTTB01000022.1 GCA_012964965.1 Candidatus Nitrosopelagicus sp. | reverse complement strand
CAACAGGTTTAGCTTTTTCAACAGGTTTAGCTTTTCCAACAGGTTTAGCTTTTCCAACAGGTTTAGCTTTTCCAACAGGTTTAGATACAGATTTTCCTTGCTGACTAACCAATTAACATCACATCTTTTCCTGTTGGGTATTTTTGAATCATGTCAGAGGTTTTTAGTATGCTTCCTCCGGATTGAATTATTTTTTTAGCGGCTGTTGTAGAGATAGAAAATGAGCATAAAGTAATTTTATGTGATACATTTCCAGTTCCAAGTACTTTGCCAGGTACAAAAACAACATCATCCTTTTTTGTAACTTTATCTATTTTTGTTAAGTTTACAACTCGTTTTGATGGTTTTAAGGCAAGATTTGCAAGTTTTGCCCAAATTGGAGCATCGTTCTTCTTTGAGGCTTGTTTAAGCTCTTTGACCAAATGTAAGACTACTTGGTTTATCATTAAATTAATTCCGTCTGTAACCCAAATATAACAGTATGATCATTTTTCCTTCAAGTTACCAAGTTTTTCTTTGAACTCATCTAATCGTTTACCAAGTTCATCAATACCAGTTAGAATGATCTCCTTGGGTTCGAGAGCACCAGTGGTTTCCACAGTCAAAACATGCACACTATCATTCTCAGTATTTGTTAGTACTGAGATATTAGCTGAATTCCATTTAGCATGCTCAGTCCCTCGACCAAGTTTAGCATATGCTTCAAACCTAATTCGTTGCCCAGGTGCTAAGTATGCAATCGGTATTTTATCAGAAATTGGCTTTACTACCTCATCCTTTGTTAAAAGATCAGCAGATGTAATTGTTCTCGCTGATTTTATGTCACCAGAATCAAGTGTGAACATAACTCTGGAATCTGGTTCGTTAAATCTTGAAAGTTCTGTTTTGAGTGGAATCATACCAAGTCTGTGAGCAAGATCCTCATCCGCTATAATAGACGTATTTTCTATAATGTCCACAGTATCTATGGCAAAAACGGGAACACCATTTAGACAAATTCTTCTCAGCGCATTTGCATATTCTAATGAAACACCCTTGAGCTTAATGGAAATTTTTTTGCTGTCAGTATTAATAACTTGGATAGAAGACAAAACCTATTGAGAAACCAAAAAATCCAAATAAAAATCTAGCTGGTATAAAGTATAGATAAATAACTATGGTACAAATTGTTATCAACATGACTGATAAGTTAACTGTGGTAAAATACACGTTTGAGGGCAACAAATTTGAGATTTTGGTTAAACCTGATCCAGCCCTTGACTATAAACTTGGAAAAATAAAAGAAATTGCATCTGTTCTAATATCTGATGAAATCTATTCTGATTCAAGCCAGGGAACTAGGGCTTCTTCTGAAAAATTACAGAAAGCTTTCAAAACCGAAGATACATTAGTTATTGCTGAAAAAATATTGCAGAAGGGAGATCTTAACCTAACTACTGATCAGCGTAGAAAAATGACTTCAGAAAAACGTAAACAGGTAATCGTATTTATTGCAAAAACATTTGTTGACCCACGTTCTCATTTACCACATCCACCACTAAGAATTGAGCAGGCTTTGACAGATGCTCATGTTACTATTGATCCATTCAAAAGTGTTGAAGAGCAAGTTAAAGATATTGTTGAGGAACTACGTTCAATTATTCCATTAAAATCAGAAAATCTTTTGTTAGAAATTTCTGTCCCAGCTCAGTATGTAGCACAGTCTTATTCTGTCTTAAAATCAACGGGTGTATTGAAAAAAGAAGATTGGCAACCAAATGGATCCTTGAAAGCTATACTAGAAATACCAGCGGCAGCGAGACCAAACGTGATAGATAGATTGGGTGCTATAACGAAGGGCACTGCCTTTATTGAGATGATAAAATGAGTCAAAATCAATTTGTTATACCCGGTGATGTTATCATCACTGGTTCTTATACACCAGAACAAAATGTCATACTTGACGGTGACAAAATTATGTCTACTGCAATTGGGTTTTATGAGATAGAAGATAACCGAGTCAATGTTATTCCTTTAACTGGACTCTACACTCCTAAAATTGATGATTTAATTATTGGTAAAGTTATGTCGCACAGCGCGTTATCATGGGATGTTGACATAAATTCTTACTATACAGGTATGCTTCCAGCATCTGATATTTTTGGAAGAGATTACTCACCTTCCAAGGATGATCTTTCCCTAAAGCTTTGTGTTGGTGATATCATATCTACAAGAATTATTAATGCAGGTGGTTCAAGAGGACCATTACTATCTATCTCAGGTCAGAACCTGGGAAAGATTGACTCTGGTGAATTAGTTAAAATATCTCCTACAAAAATTCCACGTCTAATTGGGAAACACGGTTCTATGATCCAAACAATAGAGTCATCTACTAATGCAACTATTACTATAGGCCAAAATGGGTTAATTGTTTTAAAATGTGATGATTCTGCCGGTTTAAAAAAAGCTGTCGAATCCATTAAAATGATGGATAAAGCGTTACATAATACTAATCTTGAAGAAAAGATTCAAAATATTTTGGATGAAAAAAATTGAAAAATTCAGAATCTAAAAAACGTTATGTTCTTCCAGGTGATGTTATCACAACTGCACCTCTTCGATTACAAGCAAATGTTACATTAGAGGGAAAGCGAATCATATCTACTGCTATTGGACTCTCTGATGTTTCTTATGATAGTGTTAGGGTAATTCCATTATCAGGAATCTATTTGCCAAAAGTTGATGACCTGGTAATAGGGATGATTAAATATATTCACGGCAATTCTTGGTTTGCGGATATTAATTCATGTTATGAAGGAATGCTATTGGCAAAGGATGTGTTTGGTAGAGGTTCTAATGCTACATTAGGTGAAATGAAAGCAAGTCTTGATAAATCTGATCTTATCCTAGCGAGAATTGCTAATTCTGACAGAACACGTGAACCATTACTATCTATCTCAGGTCAGAACCTGGGAAAGATTGACTCTGGTGAATTAGTTAAAATATCTCCTACAAAAATTCCACGTCTAATTGGGAAACACGGTTCTATGATCCAAACAATAGAGTCATCTACTAATGCAACTATTACTATAGGCCAAAATGGGTTAATTGTGGTTTCTTCTGATGAAACAAATGGATTATTAAAGGCACTTACAGCAATTCGGATGGTTGATGAACAAGCACATCTTGTTAATTTGACTGATAAAGTGAAAAAAATGTTAGAATCTAATGGTGTATAATTAATGGGCGGAAGAGAAGCTAATGTAGTATTACTTGACGAAAATGGAATTCGTTCTGATGGACGTAAGGTAAATGAAACAAGAAAGGTTACCATAAAAGCCGGAGTATTAAAAAACGCTAGTGGTTCCGCGTATATTGAATTTGGTGGAAATAAAATACTTGCTGGTGTTTTTGGTCCTAGAGATGTTCATCCAAAACACATGTCAAATCCCGACACGGGAATTTTAAGAGTTAGATATCATATGGCACCTTTTTCTGTAGGTGAAAGAAAAAAACCGGCTCCGTCACGACGAGAAATAGAGATCAGTAAAGTTATCAAAGAAGCGTTAGAGCCGGCTGTAATGCTTGAAAAGTTCCCTAGAACTGCAGTTGACGTGTATCTTGAAGTACTGC
>DTTB01000021.1 GCA_012964965.1 Candidatus Nitrosopelagicus sp. | reverse complement strand
TCCCAATAGTATCTCCATCCTTTTTTGTGGGCACTTGATACATTCTTAATTTGAGTTGGTGTTGCAAGTTGTTTTGCATTAAGATCTTTAAGATAAAACGTGTCTTGTAGTTCTCTTGCTGGGTGGTCCTGTGGTGTAAATAGCGCATCAAAGTTCCAGAAACTTGATTGGGACAAATTTCCATTAATTTCCGTAAATCCCAAATGGACAAAAGTTTCCCTGATTTCATTTATTGTGTCCTTTAGTGGATGTATCCTTGCGGCATGTACATGAGGTACGTCAGCCTCAACATCTATTGCATCACTATCTAATTTTTCAAGATCAATATTTTTACCAGTTTCAGAAAGAGAGACTGTTTTTGTCTTTTCTTCGTGCTTAATTATGAAGTCTGGCCTTTCTATCAGGGAGTTGATTGTTCCGGTATAGTGCAGACGTTCTGCCTCTTCAGCAGAGACTTTTTTTTCGCCAATAAAATCGATTGTATTTGGGAAAGTATTCCAAGTAGAATTTCCTATAGGATTTTGCTTTAATGAAATCTTTGATCCAGTGTCCATTTTTTCTATATTTATCCAGTCATTCTTTTTTGCATTGGCAATTGCCGCGTTAAAGTCAGGTCCCTGCAAACTGCTTCGTATCTCATCAAATGTTTTTGGACCATCCTTAACAAGTGCCACAAGTCTTCGTTCAGGCAAGCCATTCTTCAGAGCATCCAAGCCATTTTTCCCAAGACTGTAAAAAGTTGTAGTGTGATCACGTACATCTGCAAGGTTTTTCTGGCGAAGCCATTCTACTCCACGCCTAATTTGATCCATTGATAATTTGGTTTCCTGAGCCAGTTGCTCCTCGGTTAAATTTGGAGTTGACTGCAAAAGCTTGATAATTTGTTTTTCAATATCATGCAGAACATGGGACAATAGTTCATCATTCCAAAAAGAGTTAATTAAATTAGCTAGGACAATTGTTACAGTTTTTTTGATTAGAAAGTGGTTAAAATAATGGAATAAGACTTTTTAACACAAAATCAAAGTCAAACTTGAATGCCAACAGATGATTTTATCGTAACACCTTGGAATGTTGAGGGTGATATTGACTATGACAAACTGATCAAAAGATTTGGAACACAAAAAATTACTCCAGGACTCATATCAAAAATTGAAAAATTTACCAATGAATCACATTTCATGCTAAGGAGGGGAATTTTTTTCTCCCATAGAGATTTGAACAGGCTATTAGATGATTACGAAAAAGGTAAGCAGTTCTTTCTCTACACTGGCAGGGGTCCTTCCGGTCACACACATATAGGTCATTTAGTTCCCTGGGTTTTTGCAAAGTGGCTTCAAGACAAGTTTGGAGCAAAGATGTATTTTCAACTGACAGATGATGAAAAATTTTGGGCAAAACAGGATATGACTTTGGAAAAAACATCTGAATTTGCACTTGAAAATGCTCTTGACTTTATAGCATTGGGTTTCAAACCAGAAAATACTAAAATCATAATTGATACAAAAAACATAAAGACATTATATCCTATCGCGGCGGAATTTGCAAAAAGGATTAATTTTTCAAACACAAAGGCAGTCTTTGGATTTCAAAATGATACTAATATAGGAATGATATTTTACACATCATTACAATCTGCTCCATGTTTCATGGAAGATATGCCTGTTTTGATTCCATTTGGAGTTGACCAAGATCCACACTTTCGAATTACAAGGGATATCGCGCCAAAAATCAACAAACCAAAACCAGCGCTGATTCATAATATTATGATACCGGCACTTGGTGGACCTAAAGGAAAAATGTCTGCATCTAATGAAAATGAAACAATTTACACTACAGACCCGCCTGAAACTGTAAAAAAGAAGATTAACAAGTATGCGTTTTCTGGCGGTCAGCCAGACATTGAAGAACATAGAAAAAAAGGCGGAAATCCAGATATCGATGTTTCGTATCAGTATCTTCGAATCTTTTTCGAGCCGGACGATAAAAAACTCAAACAGATACATGATGATTACAAATCTGGAAAGATGCTAACAGGTGAGCTTAAGGAAATTCTGATTCAAAAAATTAACAACTTTTTAAAATCTCATCAGGAAAAACGTGAATCAGCGAAAAACCAACTCGATAAATTTCTCTATAAGGATTGAATCAAATAACAATTTTCTGCCAAGATAAGTATGAAGCCCAAAAATTTGCTGCATTAATTTTTGTTAAGGAATCTGTGGAAACATGTATTACTGAAATTTTGAATGTGATAGAAAACGAGATAATTCTATCACTGAAAGACAAATCTGCTCATAGTGTTATTTTAAAGGATAGTAATCAGGCAGTAAATTTTGTAGACTTTATCCAATCAGTAGTTGAAAAAAAACACAAAATAACAGATACTAAACTTATAGATAATGTTGTGAAAATTACAAAAGAATAATCTACACTAGCGATTTATCCATTTCAGAACTCATAATTTCCTGAACTTTTAAAAAATAAAGCCCTGTTGTGTATGGCATTTTTTCCAAATTGTAGTCAACTACTTGCATAAAGTAACGAACTGCCCTTTTTGAAATATCGATCTTAAATTTTAAGGGAAGAAATGGATCAGATTTTACATTAATTTTATCCTGTAACCAGGGCGGTGCAATAACTTTTGTTTCGTTGATGATTTTTCTGAACCAAAAATCTATGTTTTCTGGCTCTAAACCTTCTTTTAGATCAGCAACATCATCGCCAATCACATTTAGCATTTTGCTGGTGACACCCATACATGTTTCTGTGAATTTTTTGTTTTATCCCAATTACTCAAAGATTAACAAGTTTGTTGTCAATTCAAATTTCCACTAGAATCAATTTCAGAATTCTTGATTCTGGTAGTTGAAATAGTATTTCCATCCTTGGCCAAAACCATCGGTACAACAACAATTTCTACTGGTGGAAGATTTCCTTTTGATCTTAACTCATTAAGAAGTATTCCTTTGTTACTAGTCTCTTTACTTACAACCAAAGCTTGTACTGAACCCTCAATTACTGCAGGTCCAAAGTCGTTTTCCAGTTTGCTTATCTCATATGAAGATTTGGGAAAGTTTTTTTCAATTACGGATTTTAACGATTCAAATCTTTGATGATAATTCTTAAGTAGGTTTTTTCCTTTTTTTGCAGCCAATTCGTCACTGGTAAGACCTATTATTGCTTTATTAGAAATTGAAAATGCCTTGTTTAACAATTTCATATGACCGTCATGAATTATATCAAAAGTTCCACCCAAAGCAACAATATCATATTTTTGCATAACATTCAGTAACTAATTGAAAATAAAATCATATCTTATATCGTTATTAAGAAATAGATAATGTAAAAAATAGGCTTATCGACCAGATCTTCTTGCAGTAATAGCCAACCAGTAAACAAGTCCAGGTGCCAAACCAACCATAAGTGGTATGAAAACTCCAAACATACTCAAGTAATCTGTTGCCATAGTCAAAATGTCTAACAATTCATATTTAAATCGTTCTCAAATCTCCAGCCTTGCAAACGATCGATTAAGTGATTCTTGCTAGTACTAATAAATGAAAAATTGTGGACTGAAGGGGATTTGAACCCCTGACCCCTCGCGTGCAAGGCGAGTATTCTAC
>DTTB01000020.1 GCA_012964965.1 Candidatus Nitrosopelagicus sp. | reverse complement strand
ATTTTGTTGAAAAAATGAATGATGTAGATGCTGCTGGAAACTTAAAAGAAGAAGCGTCATCTCTTTACTAACATGGGTGACGCTTCAGTAACTATTCATATTAAAAAGGTGATTTTTGAAAATTTTAATGATCTTGACCTTAAGTTTAACAATGATCAGATTTTTGAAATCTTAAAACAAAATAAAAACATAGACCAGTCTTTGACGATAGATGATATGGAGATATATTTTAAAGAATTTTGTGACGCTCAACTTTTACGAAACATTGCTCAGAATTTTACTACACAATGGTTTAAGCTGTTTGAATTATTTGAGAAAATTCAATGCAAATCTTGTAAAAATGAAAATTATTTGACATCATCTGAAAAGAGGATATGCCAAAAACAAAGCTGCGGTGCTACTCTTTAGGTCTGAATTTTTTTGCTGATTCCTCAAGAGATTGAACCATTGGTAACTTGGTACCAGTCAGATAACGTACTAATGCGCCGCCAGCCGTACTAATATGAGTTATTTTTTCCGCTAAACCAAATTTTTTTAATGCAGAAGTAAGGTGACCACCACTAACTATTGTTGTCGCCATAGAATTTGATACAGCTTCTAAAAGGGCCCTTGTACCATAATCAAAACCTTCTTTTTCAAAAAATCCAGCCGGACCGCTGATAAAAACAGTTCCCGCCCCAGAAATAATCTTACCATAATGCTCAATGGTTTTTGGACCTAGATCAAGTATTTGATCATCTTTGTTTAATTCTCTAATGTCTAGCTCTACTCTCTTTCCATTTTGTTTTATTGCCACATCTACAGGTGTGGAAAAAACATCAGGATGTTCTCCTATCAACGTATGTGCCTTGGAAACTATTTCCACTTCTCTATTGATTCCAAGAGAGGATTTTATCCTACCTTGTGCCCTTAAAAATACACTAGCAATCAATCCTGTAAGCAAAACATTTTCTGCCCTTCCATTTTCTATTAGTAATCGTATTGCTTCAAGTCTGTCATCAACCTTCTTGCCTCCCAGAATTATTACATGAGGAGACTTGGATACAGACATAATTTCATCCAGTTTTTTAATCTCTCTTTCAACAATTCTTCCCGCACATACTGGAAGTATGTTTGAAAAGCCAACAATTGACGGATGTGCCCTATGTGCACTAGGAAATGAATCCAAAACACAAATATCAAATAATTTTGCTAATCGCTTTACCATTATTGTTTTTTCAGCATCAGAATTAGAAAACTCATAATTTTCTTCTGCACACAATCTAAGGTTATCAAGCAACAAAATTTCACCATCATTTAATTTTTGTATCTCATTTTGAGCAGTAGTACCTATGACATCATCAACATATTTGATTTTTCTATTTACAAGCCCTTGAAGGACCTTAGCATGTTTTTCCATACTAGTGTAATCCGTGTTGCCTACTCTTCCCTGATGCGATGCCATGACAATTTTGGAATCTTTTAATGAGTTGATTGTTTCAACTGTCTCCTCAATTCGTTTTGTGCCAGAAATCTCTAACGTTTCAGGATCTATAGGACAATTCATATCTACTCGTAAAAAAACTGTTTTTCCTTTAAAGTCAAAATCATCAATAGTCATAAATCTCATAATATTTTCTCTTTTGGCTAAGGTTAAAATTCTTTAGTACATAACCATCATACGGCAAAATTAAAAATGATCGTCAATGAACATTCTTAATTGAAAAAATTAATCTTTGAGGTACGTTCGCGTGGATTTGTTCTGCTAGTAACAGCATTTTTAATCATAACCTCTTTGGTATACACTCAAGCTACCGAACAGTTTGATGAATCAACCATAGCATACTTCCAATCTATCTCAGGTAACCCATCACTGGATATCACTATGTGGATTTTTACTGAAATTGGTGGGATAATCCCAATAATGATCTTCTGTTTTGTAATGTTTGTATGGCGAAAAACTAGACGAATGGGTCTCATATTGTTGCTGGCTGTCTTGGTTGGAACAGTTGCATCTGGATATTTGAAGGATTATGCTGTTGAACGTCCAAGACCGGATCTTGAATATTTGGGCAGTGAATTACCACTTGAGTTAGAAAGTGATACAACTGTTTTGGGCGGCAAAGGTTCCTTTCCATCAGGGCATGTAACACGTGCTTCTGTGATTGCATTTGTTTTAGGGTTAGCCCTATCGGAAAGATTTCCACGAGGCTGGATTCTTTTATGGATTTTTCCAGCATGCATGGCTTTAAGCAGGATCTATTTGTTACAGCATTACCCAATGGATGTGATTGGGGGAGTTTTGTTTGGAGTCATCATAGCTGACATTCTTGCAAGCAAGCTTAAGCTTTCTTCATTCACAGATAATTTAAAGACCTAATTCTTGTACAACCTTAGAACTTGCAAGAACAATTGCATAATGTTCCTTGTCATGATAGTATGTCCCATACCATATATCCCTCTCCTGACCCGCTTTCCTCAAACCAGCACTCACAGATGTGGTTACTATATACCCAATTCGTTTTGCTGTTTTCTTTGATTCCCTTGGCATTAAAACTTTGAATCCTTTTTTTTCTTTGTAAAACCCAATTCTCACCATTTCTTCAGCGGCATCATAGGCGTCCTTTTCATCTTTTAGGTCAAATGTCTTTATGATAGGTATAGCTTCAATGTCGGCCGTTTCCATGCTAGAATATTAATTAGATAATTTACTATTAATATAGTATGAAGGCTACATTTGCGGCAGGTTGCTTTTGGCACGTTGAGGAGATATTTAGAAAAACTAGTGGTGTCAAATCAACACAAGTTGGTTACAGTGATGGAGTAACAAAAAACCCTACTTACGAAGATGTGTGTACAGACACTACTGGACATGCTGAAGCTGTCGAGGTTGATTACGATCCCCAAGAAGTTTCGTATGAAGAATTACTAAAGATTTTTTGGAACAATCATAATCCAACTACACTGAACAGACAGGGACCTGATGTAGGCAAGCAGTATAGATCTGCAGTATTTTTTCATACGCCAGAACAGAAAAAAGTAGCAATGGAAATGAAGGAAAAACTTAACCCAATAGCAAGGGAAAAATTTCAGAGTGATATAGTCACAGAGATTAAGCCCGCATCAGATTTCTATAGGGCTGAAGAATATCACCAGCAGTATTTTTCCAAGTCCTCATAAAACCTATTATTTCTATTTTTGATATTAGCTAGGAGTTACGTCCATTTTTCCATTTCTGGATTTGTTCAGCTGGACTTCTCCCCTGAATTCTGTGGTATATCCATTTTCTATTTTGACCTGATCCCCGTTCTTCACTTTTTGAATATCATCGCCCCAAATTGTGAACTTGATGCTTCCAGAATCATCCTCTAGATATGCATCACAGACTTGGGTTTCTCCAAATTTTGTATTTACAGTCCTTGGTTCCCCTTTGTCTCTGATTTTTGCTTCAATTGTTATCCCGGTTCTCATTTTTTTTGCTTCATCACATGTTGTCATACAAAAATCAAAACTTCTTCAATTAATAACTTTTTTTAAATGTACAAAATCCAT
This sequence comes from Candidatus Nitrosopelagicus sp., assembly GCA_012964965.1. The sequence goes on along the minus strand of DTTB01000020.1, from coordinate 117 downwards.
TTAAAGTGCAGGGGTATCGAAGCCCGGCCAACCGAGAAGGACTCAAGATTTTGGCATGGGTGATCCTTTCCCTTAGGGGTTCGTGGGTTCAAATCCCACCTCCTGCATTTTATTTCA
>DTTB01000019.1 GCA_012964965.1 Candidatus Nitrosopelagicus sp. | reverse complement strand
TTTTAACCCTCATTATGAAATTTTTCAAGATTTTTTTACCTTCGTCTGTCATGATGGATTCTGGATGGAATTGTACGCCTTCGATGAGATATTCTTTATGAGTAACCCCCATAACTTCTCCGTCATCCTCAGCTATTGCAGTAATTTTCAGTGAATCTGGAATTGTTGTTTTGTCTCCAACTAGTGAATGATAACGAGTTGCCCTAAATGGGTTTTTTACACCCTTGAAAAGTGAATCACCATAATGTTTAATCTGACTTGTTTTGCCGTGTCTTACATTTCCCGCATTGACAACTTTGCCACCAAAGCAATCAATAATTCCCTGATGACCTAGACAAACACCCAAAATTGGTAATGTTGGTCCAAGTTTCTGAATAACATCATTACAAATTCCAAAATACCTTTTATCTTCAGGTGTTCCTGGTCCAGGTGAAATGATTATTGCATCGTAATTTCTTTTCTTTATTTCATCAATTGTAATTTTGTCATTTCTTATAACATCCGAACTAACCCCTAACTCACCTAATCTCTGGGCAATATTGTAAACAAATGAATCATAGTTGTCAATAATAAGAAACTTCATTCTGCTGCCTCCTTTAATGCAGTTAACATTGCGTTTGCCTTATGCTCAGTTTCTTTCAGTTCGTTCTCTGAAATTGAATCAAATACAATTCCCGCACCGGCCTGTACAAAACCTGATTCTCCATTGACAAAAATACTTCTAATGGCAATTGCAAAATCACAGCATCCATTAAATGAAAAATATCCAACTGCCCCAGCATATGGACCTCTAGATTCTGGCTCTAATTCATCAATAATTTCCATTGCCCTCACTTTTGGTGCACCTGAAACAGTTCCTGCAGGAAATACAGCCCTAAAGGCGTCATACATATCATAGTTTTTACTAAGTTTTCCAACAACGTGTGTGACCATATGTTGAACATGACTAAATTTTTTTACTTCCATAAGCTCCTTTACATGTACAGTACCATATTCACATACTCTGCCAACATCATTTCTACCCAAATCAACTAGCATCGTATGTTCTGCTAACTCTTTCTCGTCATTGATTAACTCCTGTCTCATTTCTTCATTTTTTATTTTATCAGTTGTAATTTTCCTTGTACCCGCAATAGGAAATGTTTCAACCTGATCATCAGTAACACGTAAAAGCATTTCAGGGCTAGAACCTATCACAGTTTTTTCATTCATTTTTAGGTGGTATAGATATGGTGAAGGATTCAACGAACGAAGTTTTTGATATACTTTAAGATAGTCACCGCTAGCTTCAAATGAAAATTTTCTTGATAAAACAACTTGAAAAATATCTCCATCATAGATGTATTTTTTTGCCTTGCTTACAATCTCAGAAAATTTTTCCTGATCCAGATTATTTTTTATGTCAGATATAGTGAAATTGTCAAATTTTGGTTCAGAACTCTTTATCTCATCTACTCTGCTTTTATCATAATAGAAGTATAGAGATTTTCTTTGTTTGTTATCAAATAGTATTCCATCGTTATAAATTCCAAACTCCATTATTGGCTCAGATACATTATGATGTTTTGGAATATTTTCCCATAATCTGATTGTGTCATAATTGATTATTCCAACGGCGCCACCTAGATAACGATATGATTGATCATTGGTTTCCTGAACCAGGTCTTTTATTGTGTTAAGTGGATCTGCTGTAGAAATTGTCCTGACAGAACCATCCCTACTTTGGATTGTAACCTTGTCGTAATATCCCTTGACAATAAATTCGGGATCAAACCCCATGATTGAAGTTTCAGCCAGTTCTTCAGGACCTGTTAACGATTCAAACAGAAAGGAGTATGAATAATTTCGTGATATTTTGTTGTAGATTTCAAATTGGGTGCCAGTATAATCTAGGGAAACTATCCTAGGAGTGCGTGTGTGTCCAAATATGTCCACCCATGCTGATAGACAAAATTGAACTGTATTTAAACCATGATTTTTATATAAAAAAAATTAGTGATAAAATACGCGTTTTTGGGTATAGAAATTAGGTTTTTTAATGTAAAATTAGAGTTTTCATGTCTATAAATCTAGAAAATAAAAAATTGAATTTTAGTAATAGATCAAAGAAAATCATGCGATCAATTATTGATCTATGAAAATTATAGAATTGTATGAGCGCAATAGGTGTAGGAATACAAAAAATTGCTATACACACCCAGTTGATTGGTCTTAAAACTGCATTGAAAATTTCAAAAGCAATTGGTAAATAGACATTTATCATTTCAGTTTTGGGATACCATTATGTGTAATTACGGTATAGTACGGTACATTTAAATGCGATCTGAGCTGATATATTTTATGAAGAAAACTTGCTACAAATGTGGTACAAGTAATCTAGATTGGAGTCAACCATATCATCAGTTAACGGGTAAATGGAAACTTGAAAGCCATCAAAAATGTTCTGGCGTTTAATCGATATGTGTTAACATATTATCCCGAAGATGTTTGGACATTTTAAGAAAATTATCTGGATCAGTTGTAGCGCCATCAGCAGCAGAACCAACTAGAAATGCATATTTAGATAACGCGCCTGATTCGTAGTTAGGTTTAGGCATTCTCCACTCTTTACTTCTTTTTTCAAGTTCATCTTTTGAAACTTGTAGATTAATACTATTATCCTCAATATTGACACTTATCTCATCGTCGTTTTTGACAAGGGCGATTGGTCCACCAACAAATGCCTCAGGCGCAACATGACCAACCATAAATCCGCGTGTTCCACCAGAGAATCTACCATCTGTTACCATTGCAACTTTTTTACCTAGTCCCTGTCCCACAATGGCGGCGGTAGTAGCCAACATTTCTCTCATCCCTGGGCCACCCTTTGGTCCTTCATATCTAATAACCAAAACATCGCCTTCATCAATTTCGCCCTTTGCTACCGAGTCAAATGCCGTCTCCTCTGAATCAAAGACTTTAGCCTTACCAGTAAATTTTGTCATTTCCATACCAGCAGTTTTAATTACTGCACCATCAGGTGCTAAAGTTCCTTTTAGTATTACAGCTGTCCCAACATTATGTAATGGATTTTCTATGGATCTTACAATTTTTTGTTCCGCTGAAATTTTTACGTTTTGAAGATTATCTTTTATTGTTTTCCCCGTAACTGTTAATGCATCACCATGAATCAGGTTATTATCTAAAAGTTTTTTCATAATTAATGGAATTCCTCCTACCTTATCCAAACTATTCATTACATATTCCCCGCCAGGTTTCATATCAGCAAGATGAGGAGTTCTTTTCCTAATTCTTTCAAAATCATCATAACTCAGTTTTATCTTAGCCTCATTTGCTAATGCCAATAAATGCAAAATACCATTTGTAGAGCCACCAACAGCATTCAACATCGTAATTGCATTTTCAAATGCATCAATTGTAAATATGTCACTAGGTTTGATTCCAAGTTCTATTAATCGTCCACACGCCTTACCTGTTTCATATACTATATCCTCCCTTCTTGCATCTTCAGCTGGTGGACTGGCACTACCTGGTAATGCAATTCCAATTGCTTCAGAAATTGAAGCCATTGTATTCGCTGTAAACATTCCACCACAAGAACCTGCATTTGGACATGCATTGTCTTCTATATTCTTTAATTCTTCTAGTGAAATCTTCCCTGCATCATACGAGCCCACTGCTTCATAAACATCAACAACTGTTAGCTCCTTTCCGTCTAACATTCCAGGCATAATTGTTCCACCATAAACAAAAACGGAAGGAATATTCAGTCTTGCCATAGCCATCATAGTGCCTGGCAAACTTTTATCACAACCAGCAATACCAACTAGTGCATCATATTGATGTGCTCTTACCATTAATTCAATTGAATCAGCAATAACCTCTCTACTAACTAACGATGATTTCATACCTTCATGACCCATCGCGATTCCATCACTTACTGCAATTGTACTAAATTCTCTTGGTGTAGCACCTGCGTCCTTTACACCATCTTTTGCTTTTTGAGCAAGTCCAGGTAAATGTATGTTACATGGAGTAGCTTCATTTCCTGTGTGACAAACACCAACGAATGGTTTGCTAAGATCATCATCAGTCAAGCCCATAGCTTTGTACATTGCTCTATGTGGGGCTCTTGCTGTTCCTTCTACTACATTCCTACTTGATATTCCCATTTTAAACATCTTCAATACATGTTACTGTAATTTAAATTCTAAAAATGTAAATCTCATAAGTAAGTATTAGTTACAAAAATTATGAATTCTGAAGAAATTGAAAATTTCATGCAGGATGTTAGAAGTGACCTTGGTAATTTAGATGAATTGATTAATTATTATAATTTTTTAGAAAACCACAATATTCGAACAATTGTTTTCAATCCTGAAAACGATCGAAGTTTTTTTGAGGGTGCGGTAGTTGCAATATTAGAACAAAGATATCGTGAATTTTTTCGTAGTAAATTCAATGTTGAGATGGATGAGATTGTTCGATTAGACATGTTAGAAATAATTAGATCAAATATACCAAATATTGAAAAAAGGTTAGATTAGTAGATTTTGGTAATATCTTATCAGTTTATTTATTAATTAATTGTGAATCGAGTTCTTCTAATTGTTCCTCAATCTGTTCTTGGCTTTCACTTCCATATGAAATTAAAATCCTGTCCTCTTCTTCTAATACATAATTGTTAATATCACTTACAGCCTGATGATTAATGTAATATTTGAGCGAATAATCTTCATTCGTACAAAATTGTCTACCATCAGAAAATATGAAACAATCTGCATTAATTCTAATACCCAAATTCTCAAATAAGTAGCCGGTAGTTACACCAGACGCATGCCTATGAATAGTTTCACCATCACTTGATTCAAAATGTATCCATGCACTTTTTATCTGATAAGTTGTTGCAGAAAAATCAAATTTATCGCCAAAAATCCTCACTAACACAGAAGCATGCTCATGCTCATCACCAAGCTTTCCAGCACCAGGAGGTATTCCTGGACCAGTGCGTTCCTCAGTTACAAACACAAAAGATGCATAACCAACGATTAGACCAATAACCGAAAGTACGCCTATAGCTAAAAGTGCATTTTTTCGTTTTATGGATGAACGCTTAGAAGCAAAATCTTCCCGTTTCTCTCGTCGCTCTTCTCTTCTTCTTCTGCCCATCTACAATTAAATTCAAATTTTAACCCTATATAACATATAAAATTTGGAATAAAATTGCAAAAGATTTGAATTAAAAACACTGTATATGATTAGTCTATGAGCTTTCCTGATAATTTAAAAAATACCCAGCATCATTCATTTTAAGATATTTTTGATTTTTATTCAATTGGGATTTCTACGTTTAACCATAAATGACCCTTATCCATTTTAAATTGATAGTTTTTTTTCTCAATACATGTTTTTATTAACTCAAAAAGTTGTTCAGGTATATCCTCCCAATATTCATCCTCTGTCTCAACTTTTAATATATCATTTTTTTGCATATTCAATAACCAATTATGTATTTGATCTTTATCTAAGGAATCAGCAGAGTTATACCTATCACCTATTATAATTTCTATACTAAATTTCATATTCTCTGATTGTTATTACTAATGTCAATATATAATAGAATTTAATATACTTAAGTGACATTGACCGATTGTATCTTCTGTGATATTATAAATGGCAAACTTCCATGTCACTTAATCCATAAGGATGATAATCACATAGTAATTTTAGATAGATATCCGATAGATGTTGGTCACTCGCTTATTATTACGAAAAAACCGTATGAAAAGTTAACAGATATGAGTGTTGAAGAAATTATGGATTTATTTTCAAAGATTCCAAAAATTATAAGTGCCATAATTAAAGCAACAAAAGCTGATGGATTTAGCATTGCACAAAACAATGGAAAAGCGGCCAAACAGATCATACCACATGTTCATGTTCATATAATTCCAAGATACAATACAACTGAAACATTATGGACACAAAGAAAACTAATGAAAGACATTGAACTGAATAAATTAGTGCAAAAAATACGAAGTTTTGTAGTATAATGTTCTAATTGGAATAGTTTGGATTATATCTTAAAACAGCGCCAATTTTACCCAAACTTGCTAACATTGAACCATATTCTGTAACACCTGAAATTACCTCTAAACTTGTTCCAGTTTTTGCCGCTAGTAAAGCAAGATAATCCACTACATCTTGGTCAGTCACTATGATATCCTTTGATTTACAGGAGGAGCATGGTGAATTTTGGAGTTCTGTCTTTGTTTTTATCAATATTGTTTGTTCAACAATTTTATCATCAGTATGAGAACATTTGTTACACTTTACCTCTATTCTAGCAAGTTCTATATGATCAGTAACAATTACCGTATCTACAACATTATTTTTTAGGTAATCTATAATATCATCAAGACCGTAAACTCCCAATCCAGAATGACTGTTAATTTGTTTAAATAATTTATCAACCATCAGTTTTTCTTCAACCATCCTAAAGTTGGAAAGTAGGTCCGTTGATTTTGTAAATGCCTCTCTTATCCCTTCTGCCCCAGAATATGATGCATCAATAGTTCCAATTATCATGTCCTGTAATCTGTATTCCAAATAATTTTGGTTAACAAACTCCTCCTTTGTTGGTCCAGGGCCAGAAATTATCAATCCTTTGATGGGATAAATATCGATAAAAAATTCTCGGGTGGTATTGGCCAATCTAGTAAAATAATAACCTATTTCCATTTCTCTTAGTTTTTGAAATCTCTTTGCTGACTGACCACCCTGTCTGTGCTTACCGGCAACACCAGAACTGGTCTCCTTTAAAACCTCAATTTTATCTCCATGTAATAGTCCCCACCCAGCATCTTTTGCATCTATTGCTAAAAAGCCGATTAGATTATCATCCTTTAGCATTTCTTTCAGAATATCAACATGAAAATGATCATCACATCTGTACAAAAATGTCTTAAGATCTTTTGGAGGATCAATTTCAAAACTTTTTACAACCTCACTGCCTGGTGGACCACCTTCTTCCCTTGGTAATGCACCACAAAATATCGCCAACCCGCTCTCAGGAGTTTTTTTGTATAGTTTTAATCTCTGAATTACTCTTGATAATGAATCAACAACATGAGTCCTAGTAAGATCAGACTTGATATTATCGGCAGTTCCTTGCTCTTCTCTTAAATTAGTTATTACTTCATGTAACTGCTTACCTTTTGGAATATACACTGAAATTAACTCAGTGCCCCTTCCAGCTATTTTTGATAATTCTTGTAAAGTTTTTCTTATTTTGTAAAGCTTAACTGAATCCTTCTTTTGAACAACAATCTTTTTCATTTAACCTGATCTCAGTTTTTAGTCTACCATAACTTAAATACGTCTTTTTAATTTGTGGATATGTGTCAAGCAACAAACTGACCACAAGATCTTTGAGTACCACACCAATTTTTGCGATAGTTGTTCTTGCATTTGTTTTTATCTTTGGGTTATTTATTGTGGGGTATGATCAAGGACATATCTTTAGCGTGGTACAAGGAGAACAAGCTTTCGTAGACCAGTTTCTGCATGAATTTAGTCATGATCTTAGGCATGCAGCAGGATTTCCCTGTCATTAATTAAAACTGTTCTTTACCCGTAATTATTAATGGATTAAGTGATACTTCAAATTTATTTCCATTAATAGAAATATTTGCACTTTTAATTTTGCTTCTATACTGCTTGATTTTTTTTCCTTCATTTGAAAACTCAAACTTTTCAATCGCCACTAATGCTAGTTTTTCAAGTTGAACTAATGTTTTGTAAACTGCTGACAAAGATAGTTGTAATTCCTTGGAGATTTTTACTGCCGATTTTGCATCATCCACAATTGAAAATAATACCCCATGTGAACAAACACTTGTCAATGCTTCAACAATACGCTGATTGATATTATATTCATCAAGCTCCAATAATGTGGGTTTTGGAAGTAATCCTTTCATTTTTCTCGATTTGCTGATAATAAAACTACAGGTTCTGGCTTTTTTATAATTATTTCTGCCTTGTTAATTCTACTACGATAAATCTTAAATCTTCTACCATTATCAGAGGTAAGATATTTTTCAACTTCTATCAATGTCAGATATTCTAAATCTGATAATTTTTTATAAACTGAGCTTAGCGGAATATGTAAGGAAGTGGAAAGGTCATTTGCTGTTTTACCTCTGCGGATAATTGAAAAAATAATTGTTCTAGATTCAGTGTCTGATAACGCCTCGATAACTTTCTGAGTTATATCATATTTTTTTAATTCTGGCAAAGTGATCTTATGGCGCAATTATTTTTGATTGTTGTTAAATTATAAAAGATTTGTTCACTTTTCTAAGAATGTAGAATGGCTAATAAATTAAACATACTAAGAGCTCGATGAATTCAAGACTATGTTATAATATTTTTTAATTTATTTTCAGTTTCAGCTTGTTTAATTTCTCTGGCAATTCGGCGACCCATACTCATCGGTTCATCGTAAATCAGTGCAGTATACGGTGAACCAGTAATGAAAATATTTGTTCCTGCAACAATCCTAGCTGAAAACTCAAATGTGTGAAAGTGCGCTTCATCATCATATACACCCTCTATACAAAATGGACCATTCATTCCTGGTGGAACAAGTTTTGCTGATGCCTCAACAAAATTTTCACCCATCTTATAAACATCGTCAAGTAATGATTCACGTAGTACAAGTGGGCTATTTGCAATAACATTGAATGAAGATGTTTTATCAGTTGCAAGTTGGTTTTCCGCTGGAATTCTTGCTAGTCCATCAATATCAGATTCATGTCTTTGATCAACACCAAAAAATTCAAGTTCGTTCTTAAGTGGCGAATAAAAAAATTGTAGGTAAGCTAAAACACCAGATGAATACTCTTGAATATACAAATCGTTATCACCAGAAATTAATCCTTGCTTAACTAATTTATCACGTTTTTTATTATACTCCTCTTCGCTGGAAGCAAGAAAGTAACCTTTTCCACCGGCTGCACCATGTCTTTTTGCAATGACAAGACTATTGATTTGTTTGGAATTAGGAATGGATTTTGGAACGTTAAGTTTTGCCTCCTTCATTAGCTGTTCTTTTAATGCTCTGTCAGATTCCCAACGTAAAATATACTTGTTACCAAACACAGGTGTTTTAATAGATTCAATTTGCTCTGAACTCATTTGTGATATTAGTGTACCATGAGGAATTAGTATAGAATTATTTTCTTGTAACATAGATTCACAATTTTGTTCAAACAGTTCTAGAAATGAATCCATAAGAAATATTTCATCGATAAACCCAAAGCGTCTATAAAGATGCTCCCTTTTTTTCTCACATAACAAAATTGTTTTAAATCCCTCATCCTTGGCACCTTTTAAAACTTGTAATGCACAATGCGAGCCCAAGGTTGCTATTGATACCAAATTATATTATTACTAAAAAAATACACAATATGAAACTATGTATCTAAGCAGGGCAAAACCGGCTACAAATACACTAGAGTTTTTGTAACACCAAACCTGAATTTTACCATAAAGTGACAAATTCTAAAAAAATCATAATAAATAGTCAATCAGAAAAACCACATTATGATAGAAACTGAATTAGGAGATTGGAGGAGAACTCATTATTCGAGTGAACTTGGTCATAATTTAGACAAATCAGATGTAATTGTTATGGGATGGATTTCAAGTGTTAGAGGGCATGGAAATATTTCGTTTGTTACGATTATTGATAAAATGGGAGAAATTCAAATTGTTGCAAAAAAGGATTCGTGCCCAGACGATGTATTTGAAAATATTTCTAAATTAAAACCACATTCTTGTATAGGGTTAAAAGGGGAGGTTAAGGCTTCTGAAAAATCACCTACTGGTGTTGAAATTATACCCAAAGAGCTCAAAATATTTTCTGCCGTTGAAAAAATCCCTCCATTTGATCCAAATGCAAAAACTGTAAAAAACATTGACACCCGATTAGAAATTAGGGCTGTTGATCTGCGTAGAAGTTCCCTCCAAAAAATTTTTCAAGCACGCAATGAAGTGCTTAAATCAATACGAAGTTATTTTTCAGAACAGAGTTTTACTGAAATTAATACACCAAAGATGATTGCTACTGCTACTGAAGGTGGTGCTGCGTTGTTTCCAATTTTTTATTACAATAAAGAGGCATTTCTTGCCCAAAGCCCACAGTTGTACAAAGAACAGCTAACAATGAGTTTTGAAAAAGTATTTGAAATTGCACCTATTTTTCGAGCTGAACCATCAAGAACAAATCGCCACCTATCTGAAGCAATATCAATTGATTTTGAGGAAGCGTATGTTGATTATAATGATGTAATGAAAAGGATTGAAGAAATTATAAAACAATCAATTTTGGCAGTACAAAAATTCTCAACTAACAATTCTGGAACTGAATTCACAATTCCTGATATACCAAATACTATTCCACAGTATACATATGCTGAACTTCTAGAAAAGATACAATCCACTGGTGCGAAAATCCAATGGGGAGATGATTTGTATCCTGCACAATTAAACAAGATTGGAATGAGTGGATTTTATTTTATTAAAGATTGGCCAATCGGTCCAAAACCATTCTATGTGAAAGTAAGTAAGACTGATACAAAAATATCAGAATCATTTGACTTGATGTACGGAGATTTGGAACTTTCATCTGGCAGCACTAGAATTGAAAAGAAATCTGAACTGGAGGATAGAATGAAAAACAAGGGTATGAAAATTGAAGCCTTTGGATATCACCTTAACGTTTTTGAATATGGCGTGCCACCGCATGCTGGTTGTGGAATTGGTCTTGAAAGGCTAATGATGGCATTAACTGGTACTGAAAATATACGTGATACAACATTTTATCCGAGGGATGTTGATAGGTTAACACCATAGGTGAAAAATTTGGTTACTGAAGAAGAAATTGCACGTGTCGCAAAATTAATGAAAATTGAACTTGAAGACCATAGTGAACACGTAAAGAGGGTTCAAAAAATGCTTGAATATTTTGATATTTTGGATAAGGCAAATGTTGAATCTGAAGAAATAATTGTTCAAGAAACTGATATTGATGAACTTAGAGATGACAGATATATTCAGTATGATGAAAAATTATTGAAGTTTCTGAAAACCTACAAGGAAAAATACGTTAAAGCTCCAAAGTTGAGTTAACTTGGATCTATCAATTTCTGCATTAAATTATCAAAGGGGCATAAAAAATGGGGATTTTACTGTTGAAGAATTTATTTCAAAATCACTTGAGAGAATAAAGTTAGTAGACAAAAATCTTCACGCATTCTTGAAACTGAATGATTTAGCATTAGAAAAGGCAAAGGAAGTTGATCGTAAGATAAAATCAAATCAAAATGTGGGAAAATGTTTTGGTATGCCAATATCTGTAAAAGATAACATGTGCATAGCAGGTTCAAGAACTACATGTGCCTCAAAAGCTTTGGAAAATTTTATTGCGCCTTATACTGCTACTGCTGTTGGTAGACTAGATTCCGAAGATGCGATTATAATTGGAAAAACAAACCTTGATGAGTTTGCGATGGGTCTTAGTACTGAATATAGCGCCTTTGGACCAAGTAAAAATCCTTGGAATCTTGATTATGTTCCTGGTGGTTCATCTGGCGGTAGTGCTGTATCTGTCTCAGCAAACGAGTGTATTGCATCATTAGGTTCAGATACTGGTGGTTCTATTAGAAACCCTGCAAGTTTTTGCTCAGTTGTTGGTTTAAAACCCACATATGGGCTTGTAAGCCGTTTTGGCCTTATTTCTTATGCTAACAGTATAGAACAAATTGGACCTATAACAAAAACAGTTGAAGATTCTGCGTTTTTGCTAAACATAATTTCTGGAAAAGACTCTAGCGATAACACTACTATTGATAACAAAAATCAAGACTATCTAAAAGATATTGATGCTGGTATCGAAGGTAAAAAAATTGGAATTATATCAGAAATGACAAATAGTGAGGGATTAAGTGATGAAGTTCTTAATTCTACTAACGAGGCAATCAAGACATTTGAAAGGATTGGTGCAAACTGTGAAGAAGTATCATTACAGATGGTTCCTTATACTGTTGCTGCATATTACACTATAACATCAACTGAAGCTGGAAGTAATCTTGCTAGATATGATAACATAAGATATGGATATGAATTTGATTCTGAAGGTTTTGAATTCAACTCGTACATCTCACAAGCAAGAAATAAGCTGGGACCTGAAGTTGCAAGAAGAATGATCCTTGGTGGCTTTGTACCATCCGCTGGGCACGCGGGAAAATACTTCTTAAAGGCATTAAAAGTGAAGTCTAAACTCATATCTGAAATAGAACGTATTTTTGAAAAATTTGATTTCCTAATTTCCCCCACTGTCCCTATTCAGCCATTCAAATTTGGTGAAAAAATTCAGGATCCTGTATCCTTCATGTTAATCGATTTTAATACAGTAACAGCCAATCTTACTGGAAAACCTGCAATATCAGTCCCATATAAGATTGTAAATGGCTTACCTATAGGAATGCAAATAATGGCAAACAGTTTGAATGAGAATTCACTGTTACAAGCTGCATATGCACTAGAAAAAACTGTAGAATTACCTGAGGTGCCAATCTGATGACAAAGATTGGTCTTGAAATACATTGCCAGCTAACTAAACTTGAAAGCAAATTATTTTGTCCCTGCAAAGCAGATTATAGGGAATTTGAGCCCAACACAAATGTATGCCCAATCTGCTTGGGAATTCCAGGCTCGCTACCACTACTAAATAAAAAAGCAGTTGAAAAAGCTACACTGATTGCTATGGCACTTGATTGTAAAACTCCTGAAAAAATTGCATTTTTTAGAAAAAACTATTTCTATCCTGACTTGCCAAAAAACTTTCAAATTACTCAGCTAAATGCTGATGGATATGGAAATAGAAGCATTGGTTGGGGAGGCAAGGTTACTATTGATAACAAGGAAATCCGAATAAGAAGAATTCAGCTGGAAGAAGATCCAGGCAGGTTGATTTACGAGGGTGCCACTGAAAGAACTAAAATAACTCTAGTTGATTATAACAGAGCTGGCACACCATTAGTTGAAATTGTAACTGAACCAGATTTTGAAAACCCACATCAAGTTAGAAACTTTTTGAACATACTTTCAGATTTGATAGAAAACTTGGGTGTTTCAGATCCTGGACTTGATGGTGCAATGCGTGCCGATGCTAACGTTTCAATTGAAGGTGGGTCAAAAGTTGAGATAAAAAATATTGGTTCATTTCACGATTTAGAAAAAGCTGTACATTTTGAGATAACAAGACAACAAAGTCTTGCTGAAAGAGAAATTGAAATCATGCAAGAAACTAGACACTGGGATGATAAACGGAAAATCACTGTTTCAGCAAGAACAAAAGAAGAAGAAGAAGAGTACAGATATCATCTTGAAGCTGATATTCCGTGGGTCAATATTAGTAACAACGTAAAAAATCAATTACAAATTCAGATGCCTGAGAACATTAGCTCAAAAAAAGAACGGTATGTTTCAAAATACAATATTGCACCACAGGTTGCAGATATTTTAGCATCTGACAAATATTTTTCTGATCTATTTGAAAATGCAAACAACGAAACTGACGCAAAAGACATTGCAAACATGATTACCACAGATCTTATGGGATTGGTTGATACACGTGAAAAACGTGAACAATCTAAACTAGAACCAAAGCACCTTGCAGATCTAATCGAATGCATAAAATTGAACAAGATTACCAGAACGTCTGCAAAATTAGCCCTTGAAAAAATTGTAAAAACTGGTAAGGCTTTACCGCAAATTATTGAAGAATTTGACTTGGGTCATGTTTCAGACAAATCTACGTTAGAGGGAATTATTGGTGAAGTTCTAAAACAGGAAACAAAAGCTGTTGAAGAATCAAAACAGAATCCTGAAATTCTTAACTATTTGGTAGGAAAAGTCATGCAAAAAACACAGGGAAAGGCTGACCCAGAATTAACATTAGCCCTTTTGAAAAAAAATCTTGGTATTGACTAAAAAACGAATTTTAGTTTTGGGCGGTGTGTTTGCTGGATTTGATGATGTATTATAGTTGATCAACTAACTTTAAAATTTTAAATGAAATTTTTTCAAATTGAGTTTTTCTTTCCATTGATACCATTAAGACATCATTTTTTATAGGAAAGCTCATCACAATGAGTTTTTCCCTAAATGACATGG
>DTTB01000018.1 GCA_012964965.1 Candidatus Nitrosopelagicus sp. | reverse complement strand
GCAATTCCAAAGCTTATGTCATCTAACGCCTTGATTCCAGAATAATCAACAGACAGTTTTTGAATATCTACTATCACGAGTAAAATACACGCCCGATTATTAATAAATCTATAAAAAGTTAATAACATTTAGTTAAAATTTTTATATATCTTAATAACAATCCCCTCATGCCTATCGTCTCAATCTCGCTTACCGAGGAAATTCTGAAGGAAGTTGACAACCTCCAAAAGACATTGGGGTTTTCCGGAAGGTCTGATGCAATCCGAGCTGGCATCAGAAGCTTTGTCTCGGAGGAAAAACAAAAGGCTGAACTGTCTGGAGACGTTCATGCGATTTTGCTTGTTGTCCACAAAGATGATTATGACAACGAGGTGACGGAAATCAAACACAACTATGAGGATCTCATAACGACACATATTCACAGTAAGATTGACGGAGAAAAATGTATGGAGCTGTTCATGCTAAATGGAAGTGCAGAAAAAGTCAGCTTCATAACAAAACAGTTTCAAATTAACAAAAAAATGGACACTATAAAGCTGGTAGCACTTTAAAATTAGGCGTGATCGCAAAAAATGATCGGACTTAAATCGTAGCTCGATCTAGCAAAGCTAATCGCAGATCGAAGGGAAATTCACGATGCTCCCCATATGTGGTTTCCACTTTGATTGCGTACTCTTTTATTCAATCTTCTTTATTAATTCATCGTACGAGATTCGCAGTTTTCCACAAATCTGAAATTGTTGATTATGATCATCGATCATAATTACAAAATACTGTTTATGAAAATTTTCTGATGATCTTATTTTCGTTCTTCAGCTTTAACTTCCCACATCTTGTTCCCAAGCCTTGGTGCGATAAACTCCAGATGACCGATGATTCTTTCACCCTTTCTAACCTTTGCATAATCTGACTTGGTTCTTTTGTAGATTTTGTCCTCAGGCTTGTAGCCACCCTCGATAACTTTAGCCCTGAAGTGCTTGCTTACCTTTACAATTATACTCCTGGCAACCTTGACGTCGCCTATCCATGAAAACATCTCAAAACTGCCAAAATTTTTAGTTGTGATCGTGTGGTTATATGACCGAGCCTCGAACTTCCACTTGTGTTTTGCCGCAATGCTGTTCATCCATTCTATTGCCTGCTCGCCAAACCCTGACTCGATGCCAAATGTCTCAGATTCTGCCATAAAATTCGTTGTTTACTAGCACGTTATTATTCCTATTTTAAGACATTTCGTAATATCTTAATGGCTTACGCCAGAATATTCAGGATCATTGTGGATTTCGTTTAAGATCATTCTTACCAAAGCTCTTGTTTTTTCATCTGATTCTTCCTTCTCCATCTTTTCCAGAATTTCCGGATGTTCTTTCAATGTCCTTAAGAATAATTCCCTAATTTCCCCCAACATTATTCATTATGTGAGCTGCGATAAGAATATGACAAATCTGTATGATTTTATCATATTGTAAAATAGAATCTCGATCATCGTGGTTGAGATACATACATAATTTCCATTTACCACGTTCATTAATTGGTAAAAATCGGTCTTGTAGGAACAGGAATATTGGGTGAGGCTGTTGGGCTCCATCTTCTCGAATCTGGGTATTCCCTTACCGTATACAACAGAACGGTCTCAAAGACGGAATCCCTCAAGGAAAAAGGCGCTACTGTTGCCGACCAGCCAAAACATGTGGCTGAATCCTCTGACCTGGTTATTACATGCGTGAAGGATGCAGATGCAGTTAACCAGGTACTGTTTGGGCAGGACGGATTAGTTGCTGGAAAGCAGGCTGGCATGACAGTTGCTGACATGTCTACGATAAACCCAAGTTCCGCGAAGGAATTTTCAAAAAAACTTCATAATGAGGGAATAAAGTCGCTTGAGATCCCAGTTATGGGTGGACCGAATGTCGCAATAGATGGAAAGCTTGTACTTATGGTATCCGGTGATGAAGAAGTTTTTGAAGAATACAGAGAGGTGTTTGACACAATTGCCAGCAAGACATTCTTCCTTGGCGAAAGTGGCAGTGCTCATAGCATAAAGCTGGCAATGAACCTTCAGATTTCACTCTTGGCATTATCATTGGCCGAAGGAATTACCCTAACAAGAAAGGCTGGATTTGATCCGGAGAAGTTTTTGGAAATTTTAAACTCCACGTACTTTAGTACAGGAATGTCACAGAACAAGGCCTACAAGATGATAAGGGATGAATACCAGCCTACGTTTACGCTAAAAAATCTGAAAAAGGACTTGGACGCCATAACTGCTGCCGCAAAAGATTTTGGAGCAGTATTACCTATTGCTGAACGCGCAAACGAAATTTACAAAGACGCTGAGAATGCTGGCTTTGGGGAAATTGACTATACAGGCATTTTGGAATACATAAAAAAACTATCTCGAGACTAGCAATTTCCTAAAGTATTAAAGGGTAAAAAAAATTCATTACATAATGGCTGTTACGTGCAGAGGTATTTGTGACCAGTTTAAGATACGGGTTTCGACAAGGCAGCCTCGATATTCGTCAGGCTTCAAAAGATGCACTTTGTGTGCTGCGTATTTTACCACAGTTGACACCAGATGTCCTTGTTGTAAAACTAAGCTTAGAACCCGTCCAAGAAGCAAACTCAGAATTTAGACTTCAGTAATGTGTTTGCAAGCATCTGTGCAATTCTTAACGGTTCTGGAAATGAGCCCTGTAGTGTTAGCTTGTTTAGTAATTGTGTTGCTTCAGCTATGGTGCAACCCTCATTTCGTATATACAAATCATATGAGGTATGAAGCGTAATTTTTTCACGATTACCCAAAGCAGAGTACTCCGCTAGTTTTGATTCGTATGACTCGGGAAAGTGGTGTTTAATTGCCTCCTCAATTCCTTCCGAATCCTTGTACGTTACACCGATTACCGGCAACCCAATTTTTTCTGAGATCCTTTTCACGTCCACTATGTTATAGAGAGATATCACGATTCCAGATATTAGTAAAAAACTAACATCCGGTCTGCCGAGCCTTTCATACATGGACAATATGACATCAGTTGCGTCATTGCCGCCAACAGTAGAATGGTCGAAAACAAAACCGTCAATAACCAAATCCGTTGACATTACAATCCCAGACAATACTGATTTTTTCGAATCCTGAGAAAAGCTTTCAGAAATTGCTAAACCGCGAAGCCCATGTTTTTCAAGATGAAGATGCCGCATTTTGTTTTCTCTGATATGTCCTGTAAACCAAGCCGGTGATTACTATTACTACTATAGTGATGGCAGACCACACTCCAAATGCAACGAAATCTGCTTCTGCCATATCTTATCTAATCAATACCAATAAAATAAATACATTAGAAATTAGCGAAATTGTATGCCTGATTTTATATGTGAAAATTGTGGCAGACGCGAATTCCACGAAAATGAAGATACACTGAAAATGATGATAAAGATACACGGAGAGTTTTGCCGCAAGAGAGAGGGACAAGATCACAGCTTTATGCACCGTGATGACGTCAGCGAGGATCCTATGGATACTGAAAGAGCAACTGACGAAAAGGACGTACCAATACTCAAGTAATGAGCGCTTGAAAATTTGTATTTAGAAATTATTTCAAAGATAGAAAAACAACCCAAATAAAATGGTACGTTACTTAAACGATTGAATTGACTAAACGTGAATATGACCTAATTGTGGTAGGAGCTGGGCCTGCAGGTTCATCAGCTGCATATGCAGCTGCAAAAAATGGCATCAAGGTAGCCCTGCTAGAAAAGGAGGAAAACGTTGCACAGACTGTAAGGACCAGCGGCGTAACGTGGATTGACTATGC
>DTTB01000017.1 GCA_012964965.1 Candidatus Nitrosopelagicus sp. | reverse complement strand
AATGATGCATTAAGAAACAAATCAAAAACTAACGAACAAATTTATGGCATATTAGGTAAAAGTTGATGATAAATGACTGAGCATTTTTATTGGATTTGGGCAATTTTTTTAATAATTCCACTTGTTTCAATAATTCGACGCTACCTTAGAAAATATAATATGCAAAATTTCAACAAATCTTCAGAAAAACGCTATGAAATGCAATTTAAAACAAACTCAAGTAAGATAGAGACACCTAGACGAAATTTGCTAGAGCCGGAGCCAAAGTCTGAAACAAACGACATGCAAGTTTTTGAAGCACTAAATCATGGAGCAGAAAATTTTGAAAAGATACAAAAAATTACTGGTCTTGAGCATGATGAACTGGTTTCCATCTTGGAGGATTTAGAAAAGAGAGGCATGATAAAAGTAGAAGAAAAGAGTGGTTTGTTTGGTTCCAAGATTGGACTCTATCCTACTAATAATGGCATCAAAGAATACTATTCTTGACAGGCTGATTAATGCAAAAATATGATATTGCGATTATTGGCGGAGGAATTTTAGGAACCACAATTTCATACTGGTTATCGACTTTATATGATCTAAAAATCTGTGTGATTGAAAAAGAACCTGATGTTGCATTACATGCCAGTACTCGTAACAGCGGCGTTATTCATTATCCTTTTTACATAAATTCTAAACAAAAGAAGAATTTTGCGAAAGCAGCATTTCTTTCTCATGAAATGTGGAAAAGTTTAGCTAATGAAAAAAAAATACCTTGGGTTCAAGGTGGAACAATTGAAATTGCGTTAGATGAAGAACAACACAAAACTCTTGAAAAATATATGATTTTTGGGAAAGAAAATGGACTAACCGAAGATGATATTTCAATTCTTGATTCAAATCAACTTAAACAAAAGGAGCCAAACCTAACCTGTCATTCAGGTCTTTATTGTACTAAAGAGGGTTCAACAAACTATGGCATGCTTACAAAAGCGGTTACAGAATTGGCTAAAAAAAACGGAATAAATTTTTTGCTTAAGCATAATGTTGAGTATGTAGAAGAAACATCTAACGAGGTCAACATGATATTTTCAGATAATTCATCAATAACAACCAACTTTGTAATCAACTGTGCGGGAGGAAATTCCCTTGACATAGCAAAAAAATTTGGGCTGCTAGATGGTTATTCGGATCTTCATTTTCGTGGAGAGTATTGGGTTGCAGACTCGGACATTAAGAATTTAGTCAAAACAAACATCTACACAGTCCCACGCTATCCGGAATTTCCGTTTTTAGATCCACATTGGATTAAAAAAGCAAACGGAGAAACGGAGATTGGTCCAAATGCAGTACCGGTTGATTCTCCGGAAGCATATGACAGCTTTATCACTGATATCCCTACGGCGCTTTCAAAAATTTCAGATATTGTTACTGGCAGCGCGAAGAAACTTATTCTAAACCCAGACTTTATTTCGTTAGTATCTAAGGAATTTCTTAGCTCAGTTTCTAAATCGGCAATGGTTGAAAGGGTGAAAAAATTCATTCCAGGAATTAAACCAGGAAATTTTTCAAAACGTGGAACCTCAGGTATAAGAACGCCAGTAATTTCTCCTCAAGGGGAGTTTGTATCTGAAATGATAGAAATTGAAGGTAAAAATTCATTTCACATAGTCAATTACAATACTCCTGGAGCGACTGGTGCTCCGGCCTACTCAGCTTTTGTTGTGAAAAAATTGCAGGAAAAAGGAATCTTGGCACGTTCAAAAAATCAAAAAAATTCAATTTGGAATTTTGATAAAATTTTTGAACAAGATTAATATCCAATTCAATTACAATTTTTTGTTGTTACCTGATAAGTGCTCTATTAGAGAGGGAAGTAAAGATTGTGTAAATCCTCCTGAATATATAATTACAGTGGTTTCTAATGGTGATGAGTTTATGTTGGGAATTACATGTGAAAGACACAAAGCATCAGTTTTTTCAAAAATAGAATCACTCCAAAACCAAGGAAAGGTTCCAAAGGGCATAATTAAATTTGAAAATCTCAAATCGGTAAAAACTGATTGTATTCGTGGAGATCCTGACGATTTAATTCAATTATGATTATTTACTTAAACCATTTATAATATTGAATTTATGTTATTTCATGAATTCAACTAATGATGATGAAGATTTTACTACTTGTGATGATTGTAAGAATCCATTAGAAAAATGTACTTGTGTTTGTACTTTTTGTGGAGAACGTGATAAATGTGAATGTGGACTAAAACTTTCTGGTGACGACAGTGCTGCTACTGGCGGTTGATTCAAAAATTTGTTTTACCCAACATCGACTCAACTTTAAAAATCAAATTAGTCTTTTCGAAAGTATCAAGAATTGCAAGCCTAAGATTTTTTATTCTAAGAGGATCTTCAGAATACGTGCTAGCTATCGTTTCAATCATATTACTAAATTCATAACCATCTAGGTATAATTTTGAGGCTTGTAAAAGTTCTACAAAATCATCTGAGTTATTATCCATAGCCTCGAGCACATTGTTTAACACTTTGATCAAGCCGTAAATCCTGCTGTATTCTTTTTTAATAATTTCAATATCGTGCGCTTTATTCTCAAGTTTATAGAGTATTGTATAAGACTCAAAAACTTGTTCTAACAGTCTTTTAATATAAGAATTCATTAGATCAATCTTCACCAATTAAGAAGCAATTTTTGGCAGATTCCGCCCCAGATCTGATATGAAACACAATAACAAACAATATTTTTACTTTAGTGCGAAATATAAAATCAATGGTAGAAGTTGTATATCAAGATCTAAGCAACAGTGATTTCAGGAATTACTATATTGGCATACCAAAGAACTGGAAATACGGCAAGGATAACGATGTGACAGTTATTGTGTCAGACGTGTGCGTTGTAATTCCTCAAACTATTGCAGGCGCAACGGGTGAACTGATAGTTTTGAGAACTCTTCAAGCAATGATGGATGCAAATGTAATCAATGCGGGAGACATACAAAAGGCAATAGAACATATTCTTTTTTAACTCGATATCTAGTCTTAATCCCTTCCTGCGTAAAATTCAGCAAATCTGATCATATCATTTTTAATATTAAGTTGGAGGAGTTTTGGTATGACTTTTGATTTTAGTTGGTTGATAGGTGGACCGCAGGGAAGTGGTGTTGATACAGCGGCAAACATATTTTCACGAGTTGGTGCAAAACTAGGCTATCACGTTTTTGGAAAAAGGGAGTACCATTCTAACATCAAAGGTCTGCACAGCTATTTTGTGGTGAGACTTTCAGACAAGAAAATTCGTTCAAACATAAACGGCGCAAACATCATGGTAGCTTATGATGCTGAAACTATGATTAGGCACGGTTTAGAAATCCTCAAAGATGGCGCAATCATTTATGATTCATCTATAGTAAATACAACCATTGATGAAATTCCAACCCTAGAGAATGGTTACAGAGAACGATTATCTGAATTCTTTAATTCAAAAGGTAAGGAACCTAACGTTTCAAGTGTACTTGATTTGGCAAAAGAAAATGGTGTTAAATTATATCCAATTTCGTTTAGAGATACGTTATCAAATATTGCAAATGAACTGAACAATCCTAAACTTTCTGGTATGACACGCATGTTCAATGTATTGGGCGTATCATTTTCATTTGGAATTTTGAAAGCCCCAATAGAACCACTGTTGGAGGCTATCGAAGACACTTTTGTAAAAAAACCTTCTATTTCTGACTTGAACAAAAATGCAGCAAACTTTTCTTACAACTATGCATCGGCAAAATTTTCTGATTTCCAAAGTTCAATTAGTAAAATAGACAAGGAATCAAACACACTTTTAGTTCAGGGCCATC
>DTTB01000016.1 GCA_012964965.1 Candidatus Nitrosopelagicus sp. | reverse complement strand
GAAGCAGCAGCAGCAATGGCTGCACCAGCTATTGACGCAGCAGATTATATCAGTGCTAGTGGCGCTTCTATCACAAGCATCACTGCAAACGCTGATGATGACTCTGTAATTATTGTCATTGATGCGGTTGATGATGGTGAACTGAACGTCATATTGAGCGATAAAGTGATCAAAGCATTTGATGATGGAAGCTACTTTGTTCTAGTAAACAACGAGGAGGTTGAGTTTAGCCAAACTGGAAACAATCTAACAATTCCATATGAAGCTGGAAATGATACGATTGAAATCGTTGGAAGCTATGCAATTCCAGAGTTTGGAACAATAGCCATGATTGTATTGGCTGTAGCTATAGTCAGCATAATTGTAATAACTACTAAGACAAGAACAGCTCTAATTCCTAAACTTTAGGAAATTCTTTTTTCCTTTTTTATTTTCGTTTAACCATTGCAATAATAGCTAGGATAACTCCAGCAGCTCCAAGAGATAGACCGAACACAGCAAAGTTGTATGTTGTTCCACCGTCAGAGTCCGTACTGGTTACGCTGCCTTGTGCTTTTATTAACGAAATATCTTTTTGAAGGGATGTTACTGCATTTTTGAGAGCAGCAACCTCTTGTCCTGAAGATGAGCTAGATGTTGGTGGAAAGTCAAGAACAGATGTACTTTCAACGTCTTCTATTGGAATTACTGTATCTATTTGAACACCGTTAATCTCCCCTTTCAGTTTTAGTTGCAGCGAACCTGTCTTTGTCGGAATTATCTTTGCATAGTAGTGTCCTGGCCGAGGATCAGTGTTTACGTCAAGCACTTTAGAAGCTCCTCCTGAAACAACAGATGCCTCCAATTTTTTAAATGCATTAGTTATGCCAGTAGATACACCTTCAACACTGCCAGGCTCTCTAACATCGATGGTAATAGCATTCAAGATACCCACAACCGGAGGCTCATCTTGCCAACCGACTTCAATCTCATAAGGATCCACTTGAATGGTTGTATGTGCATACGCAAAAGTAAAACTAAATCCTAAAACAATCAAACCCATAATTGTAAAAAGTGCATATTTCACGATTTGCAAAACAAGTGCATGTGTTATTATCTTTACTAAAATGGTACAACTTTAGAATTGGCAATTCTTTAAATTGTGAACATAGTGGTTTTATGTAAAATGAACAAGTTGCTTTTTTTACCATTTTTGATTTTGATTATTGGAATACCATCAGCTTATGCCCATCCGTTTTTGGTAGATTCAGAACCAGGACAGGGACAAAATGCAGCGGTTGGAACAACGCAAATCATTGTTTTTTATTCTGAAGCAATTGAGATTGATTTTTCTGAACTCAAGGTGTTTGACAGTAACGGAAACAAAATCGATAACATGGATACCGCCTATTATGAGGGAGAAAGTTCTCTAGTAATTACAACGCCATCACTAGAGGATGGCGTCTATACTGTGACAAGTAAGGTGCTTTCAAAGATAGACGGCCATTTGGTACAAGCTGCTATCATCTTCGGTGTTGGGGAGACACAAGTTGATCTCTCACTTCTAGAAGCGCAAGAAGAATCGGAAATAACATTTCTGCCTGAAGCGGCAGCCAGATTTCCAGGAATAATAGGTCAGACGGTTGTTTTAGGATCTGTTATCTCTGGTATTGTAATTTGGGGTACACAGCGAAAGCGTTTTGGAAAAGAAAGTCGTGACTTGGTAAACCAGGCATATCGTTTCAAGTTTGCAAAGCTAACTGGAATCAGTCTTGTTGCAGTGTTTGCATCTAATTTTATCATCCTAGCTGTTCAGACTCTTCGGCTTGAAACATCACCTATTGATGTAATAGATACTGCCTTTGGAACTACGTGGCTAATTCGGATGATCATTACCATCATTCTTCTTGGTATCTGGTTTTGGATGGAAAGAAAACCACACCTTTCACCTAAAAAACACATACCAATGCTTGCCGCATCGTTGGTACTAATATTTACAACAACTATGATGGGACATGGAGCAGCAACTGAGCTTACAGCACCGATCATACTTGATTATGTACACAATTTATTGGCATCAGTGTGGATTGGAGGCGTAATTTTCTTTGGTTTTGTATTATTGCCTACACTTGCCAGCTTAGACGGAATACAAAAAGCGAAGGTGACACTCGCAATGCTGCCTCGTTATTCTGGAATGATTACAATTGCATTAGGCATACTAATAATCACAGGACCAACACTATTGTGGTTCTTGGAGAGTGATGTTGCATCTCTGACAAATTCAACCTATGGTTCCTTGATAATCGCAAAAATTATGCTGGCTATAGTGTTGATTGGTTTTGGCGCATTTTACCAATTTAAAATTCAAAGACAAGCGGAAAGAAATCTAAAGTCAGGCAAAACATTCACATTTAACAAACTTTCAAAGCCTCTCAAGGCTGAAGCCATGGTTGGCATTGCGCTTCTTGGTGTTGTAGCTCTTCTTGTTAATTCTTCTCTGCCAGCTGGGGAGATTCAGACAGTAGATGCACAGGGTATAACGTTAGGATTTTCATCTACCTTATTTTCGGAACAAGCAAAGTTTGATGTTTCTGTTATACCTTTAGGCGTAGGCCCAAATACAATCAGTGTTCTAGTTTCAAATGTTTCTGGTGAACCATTACCAGATATTTCTGGTTTGAAGATCAAAGTTTCTAATCCACAAAGAAACATTGCACCAATTGAAATTTCAATAACTGAGCTAAAATCAAACGATGGAACAACACGATATGAGGGAGATGCCACATTTGGATTTGCTGGAACATGGGAAATAGAAGTTGAAGCACAAAGGACTCAAACTGTAAATGAAAGCGTGATATTCACTGTCTTAGTCAAACCAACGCTTTCAGAGATTCGTACTGAAATTACGGAATATGATTTTCCAGATCCTGACACTGCTCCACTTTATCCTAGATTTGATGGTGATAACACAATTTGGATCAGTGATGCAGCAAAGCCAAGGATTTGGGAATTTAGTATAGATGATCAACAATTTAGATCACATGAATTTAACGGACTCACTACAATATTTCTCGACATAGATCAAAATGGTAAGATTTGGTTTACTGATACGCCGAATTCTATGATTGGAAGCTTTGATCCAAAGACAAAAAAATTTGAAACGATAAAGATCCCACTACTGGATGCAATTTCTGAGCAATCAATACCAATAGCGGTCAAGGCTGATTTTCAAAATAGAATCTGGGTTGCACTAGTAGACAAACACAGATTGCTAGTATACAACCAAAATACCAACGAGTTTGAAAAATTCCTTCAGATTCAAACAGAAGAGGCTGGTCCATCTGCTCTTTTAGTTGATGACAGTGGCAATGTATGGTTTGCAGAGGCATTATCAGGTAAGATTGGAATGGTAGATTCCAAGACTTATCAGATTACTGAATTTGCACCAGATCCTTTACTGGATGAACCGTTTGCTTTACTGTTCGACAAATCTGGTTCGTTATGGATAGCCGAACATATTGGACCAGGGATAACAAAATTTGATCCAATTCTAGAAACATTTGAACGTGTTAAGGCTCCCAATCCAGAATCTCTTCCTTTTGGTATGGCTATTGACAAGTATGACAATATTTGGTTTGGGCAACACATTACTGATGAACTAGCGGTATATGATCCCTATAATGATCAATTAATTGAGGTTCCTATTCCAACTCCGGAAAGCTTTACACAGTTTATAACAGCCGATAATGATGGCAACATTTGGTTTGTAGAGCAAAGAGGAAAAAAGCTAGGCATGGTCTCAATTTCTAGTGTTCCTGGACAGGCAAAAGTTGTAATTGATGGTAGTGACGAGTTTGATTTCAACTATGCGGAAATTGTATCACCATTAATTGCAGGCGGTATTGTAATTTCATCACTTTTCTTTGTCAAAAGTGTTCATGACAAAAGAAGAATCGACGAATTACTACAAAACGACATTACGAAATCGTCATGATTCCGTTTGATATGAGCCACTGAAGTCCAG
>DTTB01000015.1 GCA_012964965.1 Candidatus Nitrosopelagicus sp. | reverse complement strand
AAAAAATAATTTGAATAAATCAAATATCTATATTGTATTTATTAATATCTGGATTTTCAGGATCAAAATGATCAGGTGATAATTCTAATAAGATCGAGTCTTCAATTGCCTTGGTAACAAATGCAATACCTTTTGGAATGAAAACCATAGTACCCTGAATCATATCCATTTCTTTTTTATCATCAGAATCATTCGGTTTCTTTGTAATTAATTTAAGTTTGCCAGATGTAAGAAAAAAATACTGATCCATGTTTTTACGATATTGATTTCCACGTATCGCATTTTTTTTAAACGTTGTAACAATAACATGTGATATGTTTATCTTATTCAGTACTTCAAAAAACAGACCTCTTTCATCAGAAAGTATGGGATTTAATTGATATTTTTTGACTGAAGACATTGAACAGTTTTTGAATGATTTTTCATATTAAATAGTTTTAAGAAGTATTTTAAAAAAAGAAATATGTAGAAACCATAATATAGAAATTATAAAAAAATGTCTCATCGTGTCTAATGAATCCTTTTGGAATGAATCAAATGTGTTGGTAACTGGCGGAGCAAGTTTTATTGGCAGTCATATAGTTGACAAGCTAGTTTCATACGATGCTAATGTAACTGTACTTGATGATTTGTCAAGTGGGACATTAGAAAATTTATCTAAATCTCTAGATAAAGTAAAATTTGTAACCCATAATTTGGAGTATAACGCAAAAGATGTTCTAAAAACTCTGTTCAAAGATCAAGATTATGTATTTCATATGGCAGCAATACATGGCGGAAGGGGATATATTGATACTCATCCTGCTGATGTTTGCTCAAATTTAGCTCTTGATCATCATGTATTTCAAGCTTGTAGCGATAGTAATGTTCAAAAAGTTATTTTTTCAAGTACTGCTTGTGTATATCCAACCAAGCTTCAAGATAAAGTTGGTTCTAATTACAAACTAAGGGAAACTGATTCCGATATAACTAATCTTGATGGAAAGTTTAGTGCCGATATGGAATATGGATGGGCAAAACTAATGAGTGAAATACAGATGAGGGCATTTCATAAACAATATGGGTTAAATGGTTGCTCATTACGATTTGTAACAGCTTATGGACCTAGAGAAAATGAAACGCATGCAATAATTGCCCTGATCTATAAAGCTGTTGAAAAAATGGATCCCTATCAAATATGGGGAGATGGAAATCAAGAAAGGGACTTTACATATGTTGAAGATATTGTTGATGGTTGTTTACTAGCTGCTGAAAAGCGGATTGAAGATGGGTCAGCAATAAATTTAGGAACAGGAACTCGTTATAAAATTAAAGAAGTTGTAAATATGATCTTTGAAATTCTTAATTGGAAACCCAAAGAATTTATTTTTGAAGCAGACAAACCAGTTGGGGTTTTAAGTCGTGCACTTGATAATTCTAAGGCAAAACAATTACTAGGTTGGGAACCAAAATTCACATTGAAAGATGGTCTTACAAAGACAATTGAGTGGTATCTAAATACACACAAAACTACTGGTAAGATTAAAGATGATCTCCTTTTAGAGCATTCCACATAACAAATGAACAAGATCATGAAAAAAATTCAGCAATTCGAACCAAATTTAGGAGAGGAAGAAAAAAAAGAATTGCTGAGCGTTATTGATTCTGGTTGGTATACTGAATCAAAAAAAACAAGAGAATTTGAAAATAATTTTGCAAATTTTGTCGGCAGAAAATACGCAGTAGCTACAACTAGTGGAACAGTAGCCTTATGTATTGCAATACAAGGGTTAGGACTTAAAAAAGAGGACGAAGTTATTATTCCGGATCTAACGTTTGTAGCGTCACCTAACTCAGTAATTCTAGCTGGCTCCAAAGTTTCATTGGTTGATATTCAAAAAGATAACCTCTGTCTAGATATAGAAAAGACTAAGCAAAAGGTTTCGGATAAAACAAAAGCGATAATGCCGGTGGATTTCAATGGACGAGCACCTAATCTTATATCCTTGAAGGAATTTGCAGAAAAATCAGGTCTTTTTATTATCGAAGATTCATGTCATGGAATAGGTTCTTTTTACGGTGGCAAACATACTGGTTGTTATAGTGATGTTGGGATCTTTTCATTTAGCACACCCAAGATTATCACAACTGGTCAAGGAGGAATGCTTGTAACAGATAACAAGGAACTATATGAAAAATTCAGAATGATTAAAGATTTTGGTAGAGATGTTGATAAAAAACATCAAATGGAGAATGCCTTTGACCATGTTGAAATGGGCTACAATTTTAAATTTACAGAATTTCAAGCAGCGGTTGGAATAGCACAAATGAAAAAATTGTCCCATCGTATAGAACATAACAAAAAAATGTTTCAGCTCTATAAGGAAAATTTATCAAGTATTCCTGAAATTGAATTTGTTGATCTTGATCTAAAAACAACTGTTCCCTGGTTTGTAGATATTTTATTACCAAACGAAAAAATTAGACAGGGATTAGTAGAGCATTTGAAACAATCTGGAATCGGAACAAGAAAGTTTTATCCCCCAATACACAAATTATTACCCTATCAGAATATTGATGGTGATTTCAGGAATACTGATGAGGCTTCTGAAAGAGGGTTGTGGTTACCATCTTCATCATTCTTGCTTGATGAAGACATACTGAGAGTTTGTGATACAATTAAGAATTTTTTGAATTAAAATGTCAGAATCTAAAACTGTATTGGTGTCTGGTGGTGCAGGCTATATAGGCTCTGCATTAGTTTCTAGATTACTAAGTGATACTGATCTTAATGTAAAAGTATTTGATAACTTGATGTATGGTGGAGATTCACTATTCCATTTTTTTAATTTTAAAAAATTTTCTTTCATTAAAGGAGATTTACGCACGTTTGATCTTCCCAAGATTCTAAATGGTGTTGACTTTGTAGTAAATTTAGCTGCACTAGTAGGAGAGCCAATTTGCAAAAAATATCCAAAAGAGGCACAAGAAATTAACTTTGAAGCAAATATCAATCTTGCAAAGACTTGTGAAAAACAAGGTATTGATAGATATGTTATGATGTCAACTTGTAGCAATTATGGTTTAAGACAAAATCAAGAAATGCTTATAGAGAGTGATGAGTTACAACCAATTTCACTTTATTCTGAGACAAAAGTAAATTCCGAAAAAATTCTGTTAAATGAATTACCTGAATTATCTACGGTTGTTTTAAGAGCTTCAACTGCGTATGGCATGGCGTCAAGAATAAGATTTGATCTATTACTCCATCAGTTTATTTATGAAGCTTGGGAAAAGAAACGGATCAGTCTTTATGGTGCAAATTCATGGAGACCCATGGTTCATGTTGATGATATAGCTATGGCAATTGTTTTAGTTTTGACACAACATGATAAAATGAAAAAAAAGGATGTTTTTAACGTTGGTTCAAACGATCAAAACTTCAAAAAAATAAACTTGGCTAAAATGGTTTCAGAAAGATTTGATGCGGAGATATCAGAAATCAAAAGCCAAAATGATCCGCGTGATTATAAAGTATCTTTTGATAAAATCAAATCAGAACTAAATTATTACACTACACATAAACCACAAGAATCTATAGAACAGATAGCATCAGCACTAGAATCTGGTTTGATAAATAATAGAATATTACATGAAAGCGTAAATATCAAACCTGAAAATTAGGAACTGGTTTATTTTTTTTATATATTTCTAAATTTTTTCAAAATTATTGATTATCTGTTTTATATCAGGAATAGGAACTGCTTTTTCATCATATGCGATCATTTTTTTAAATAAACTTCTTGAAATTTTTAAAATACATGCCAATAAAAAAACACCAATTTTTGTATTAAAGCACCTGAGAAATTTTTTTACTATGAAGCCCCTCTTTTTGAAAATTATTATTTTGATATCCTGAATAATATCTTTAGAATAATGTATTCTAAACATTGTTTTATAGCCTAATTCATCATGCATTTTTATAGATGAATCATTTCTAGGATCTACAAAAACTGTTACAAATGAAT
>DTTB01000014.1 GCA_012964965.1 Candidatus Nitrosopelagicus sp. | reverse complement strand
GCAGTTGAAGGATATACGATAATCAGATCAGATCTTTTGTAATCCGCAAGATCAATGTGTTCCATGTTTCCAGTTAGTTTTGTTATTACGTTATTTCCGGTTGCCCATTTCATGTAGTCTGGTTTAATCAGCTTTGTACTAGCACCACTCATCACACACTTGATACTTGCACCATGGCGCATCAATAATCTTGCAAGTTCTATTGACTTGTAAGCTGCAACAGAACCTGCAACGCACAAAACGATTTTCTTTCCAGAAAGTTCAGTACCATAACTTTCCACAATGTCTAAGGATGGATGCCTGGTCATTTCTGCGTCTCCATGTGGAAAGAATGTTCATCAGTTGGGAAAGTACCATCTACTACATCTTTTGCATATTGTGACACAGCTTTTTTGATCTCTTCTGATAACGATAGATATCTTTTGACAAATTTTGGCTTTAATTTCTCGAAAAGACCAAGCATGTCATGGATTACTAAAACTTGTCCATCGCAGTCTTTTCCACAGCCAATACCAATAGTCGGAACAGAAACCGTCTCCGTGATCTTCTTTGTAGCTTCAGACGTAACCATCTCTAATACAATGCTGAACACACCCGCTTCTTGCAACACCTTTGCATCATTTAGCAGGATTTCTACATCAGCTTCCGTCTTTCCTTGTACAGTGTATTTCTTAGCTGTTTGAGGTAACAATCCAAGATGTCCCATAACTGGGATTCCAGCTTTCACAATTGCCCTTATGACATCTGGAAGCCTACCCTCTAGTTTTACTGCATCCGCCCCAGCATTGATTAACCGTTCTGAATTTGAAACTGCATCAATCTCATTTTCATATGACTTGTTTGGAAGATCCGCAACAATCAGCGCGTTTTGTCTTCCATTGCTGACTGCCTCTGTAAACATACACATTTGATCCATAGTTACCGGCGCAGTATTTTCATAGCCGAGCATAACCATCCCAGCAGAATCGCCTACAAGGAGAATATCGACCTGATCACAAAGTGTAGTCATAGCATAATCATAGCTGGTAACTACTGAGATCTTTTGCCTACCCTTTTTTACTATAATATCATTTACGGTCTTATGCAAGCGTAGCCCTCCTTTTCAAATTGTTCTTTATTTCTGAAATTGCACTGGCCAAAGCCTTCCTGTTGTTAAAACTCACTTTCTTTGTTTTAGCCTTCTTGCAGGCTGAAATGAGCAGTCTCATTCCACGGATGACATTGTCAACTATAGTAATATCCGCAGTCTGAGCCGTTCTGGATAACGGATTAAGGTCAAACGTAATGATAGTTTTACCAGCATTCTTTAGCGCCTGAGTTCTATCCCCATCTTCAAGTGGAATTAATATAACATCTGCAGCAAAAATACCGTCCTTATCTATAATTCGTCTTGGACTATCAATCCCAATTATTTTTCTATTTGACCTAGGATTTGTACCCAAAACCTGCTTTGCCCCAGCGTTTTTCAGATGCTTTACAATCTTCTTCTTTCTATCTTCATTATGGTAGAACAAATTTACCTCAATTTTTGATTTAGTAATTTTGGCAAGCTGAATAATTTCTTTCGGGCAGAGTGCAGCAATATTGCCGTTTACAGAGATTACAGAATTTTTAGCAGTCAACAGTGTAACAGCAGCTGCGTTGATCGCAGTTCGTGCTGATCTCATAGTCCTTTCACCAATCAAATAATCAAATGCTTCGCCGCGTCCATGCGCTAGTAATCCCTCCTTTGCCACAAGACCATTATTGTATCCACTTACAATTTTTTCACGTATATTCAATGATACAAAACGCGGATGAGATTTAGGTATCTTCAATAAATCACCTGAAAGTTTTTTAATTTAGTCTAGCGCCAGAGTTATCTATCCTTGATGAGATAACATGGCCATCATATTTTTTTAAAATTTGCAAAACTTTTTGTTTGTTATGTGAAGGGATTAATGAGAATAATGTTTCGCCAAATAATGCTACACCACATTTTATTCCATTTTTGTGGAGCTCACTAACTACTTTATTCATCTTTGGAGTGATGATCTTAATGTATTGAGCAAACTCAATTGATTTATCCTGAAACTCATTCATATCTTGGGTTTTAATCAATTCTTGAACCATTTTACCACCTAACCCATTTACTAGAGAGATTTTTTCCTTCAGAAATTTTTTAGTAGAAATTGGATTAAAACAGATTAACACAACATCCAGTTTTTCTTTCGGTTTTATTTTTTGTAACTGGCCAATCCCAGGCGCACCAGACTTAATTCTAATCTCAAATCCACCGTGATATGATCCTATTACATCACCTAATCCTGTTTGGCATTTTATTTCAGCTAAATGAGCAATCTGACCAACTTTAGTTTTTGAAAAGCCAGAATTCAAAGCTTGGTTCAACGCAAGCGCTAATGATAGCGCAACAGCAGCGCTACAGCCAAGACCATATCCTACTGGAATATCCAGTTCGTGTGTTACGTCAACGAAATAATTATCATTTCCAGCAAGAAACTCGTTCAGTACATATTCAGAAACACGGACATCACCCGTCTTAAATCCCTTAATTTGGATGTGGAATTTTGTAGTGTCGCTAGGATTTCTTGAACTCAGAATGACTGTCGTCTTTACACCCTTTTGAATTGAAAACCCAGCACCCAACGATCCAAGACAGTTTGGATCTTTCTCATCAAGCTCTGCCTTAAAAAAACCCGTAATATGAGCTGGACAAAACGCGCTTGTCATCATGGATCGATTTAAATTCATATAAAAATATAAAAATATGGCTTATACTAATTAAACTAGTTTAAATTGTCTAAATTTACACGACGCCTGCAAAAAATTGGTAGCAGTATCCTGGTTTCACTTCCAAAGCAGTGGGTGGATGCCCATAATCTGGGCAAGGGCTTACAGGTTCAGATTGAAACTGCAGAAAACAGCCTCTCCATAACTGCCGGGGAGGGCAAGAAACTGTCTAAGGAAATTGAGATAGAATACCCGCTTCCAACCGAGGAGAACATAGCAGCTAACATAACCGGCGCATATCTGCTTGGATATGATATAATCAAGATTAAGGGCAAGCCAACAATCTCGGTAAAAGACAGGGAGATCATACGTGAATCAATGAGAAGGCTGGTTGGTATGGAAATTCTAGATGAAGATGCTTCAAACATTACCGGCCAGTTCCTACTTGATGAGACATCGCTCAACCCAGAAAAAATTTTTAAAAGAATGAGTTCTATCGCGCTTGGCATGTTCAACGAAACACTGTCTACTCTGAGAACAGGGGATAAGACAAATCTTCAAACAATTCCAAACCGTGATGATGAAATAAACCGACAGTATTTCCTTCTAGTTCGTTTTATCAGAAGTACAATGGTGGACAGAAGACTCGCTGGAATTTTTAACCTGGAAAATATAGACATTCTGGATTACAGGATAGCTAGCAACATTCTTGAGACTGCTGGCGACACAATCGTTGACCTATCAAGATCCATATCGGAAACCTCCCTATCAAGCTCTGATCAAAAGAAGATATACGATATTGCAAAAGATATAGAAACAATTCAAAAAAAGTCAGTTGACGCATTTATCACAAATAACCGTTCTCTGGCAATAGAAGCTATTAAGTTACATAAGCAATATCAGGACAAAATTTCTAAAACTCGCTCATCACTTGAACATAAAAAACAAACACCAATTGCGTTTTTAGACCTAGTTTACACATTTGAAAAAATTGCACAGTCTTGGTCTGACATATCTGATCTGGTCCAACCAACTTATAGAAAATAAATCACAGCAACTTTTTCTTTGCCGCATATACCATAACTGCACAAATTGTTTTAGAATCGATAATCTTGCCTGATTTTATCAGTTTTATCAATTTGGGCAATTCCATCTTCTTTACAGTTATGAATTCGTCCGTATCGAGTTTCGTTTTCACCCGCGTAAGCCCGGACGCTACAAAGCAATGAATTGCCTCCGTATTGTATCCTACCGAAGGATAGTATGTGATTAAATGTGTCATTCCCTTGGCCTTATAGCCAGTTTCCTCTTGAATTTCACGAAGCGCGCAGCGTTTTGG
>DTTB01000013.1 GCA_012964965.1 Candidatus Nitrosopelagicus sp. | reverse complement strand
CTTTGAATGAATGTAATACCTGCAATTATTATCACAATAATTATTGCATACTCCATAAAGCCGATAATTCCAATAATAGCAATTACAAGAAGTCTTTCCGCGCGCTCACCAATTCCAACACCCTGTAACTTTACACCTAAAGATTCTGCCCTTGATCGTGTATAGCTTACAAGTAATGAAAGTGTAATCGCTAAAAATACCAAATACGGTTCCGCAAAACCACCAACCAGTATTCCAAGAAATACAGCAATCTCTGCTATCTTATCAAATACTGAATCAAGAAAACCGCCAAATCTAGTAATTTTTTTAGAAACTCTGGCAACCTGCCCATCTACAATATCAAAAAATCCTGCAACAAGTAGAATTATTCCACCAATAATCAGTGAGAATTCAACATTCCAACCATAAATGAATGCAGAAGCAAACGCAAAGGTCAAACCTATACATGACCAACCATTAGGTGAAATGCCAGTTGATGCAAAGCTTTTGCCTAATTTTTCAAGATGTGGTTGTACTGAATCTCGTAATTTATTTAACACTAATCTCACCTGCTTAGGTTCATTGCAATAATTGTTGATATCATTTTTGCAGCCATAGATGCTGTAGAACCGTTATCATAAGTTGGATTAAGTTCTACAATGTCTGCAGCTACTATCTTTTTGTTTTGTAGTATTGTAACCAAATCATATAATTCTCTGGATGAAATTCCTACAGCTTCGGGATTACCAACACCCGGTGCAAATGCGGGATCTAACACATCTAGATCTATACTTAGATAAAGACTGTCAAAAGTAGATGTGATATCTTTGAGTAATTTAGTCCCCTCACCATTACGAATTTCTTTATCTGATACTGTTGCAATATTGTGTTCTTTTAGAAATGCAAGTTCTTCCTTTACAAATGCCCTTGCTCCCACATGAACAATGTTTTCCGAACCACGTTTTTCAACTATTCGCCTTAGATATGCGGCATGACTAAGTTTAATGTCTGCATATTGATCCCTTAGATCATAATGTGCGTCAAACACTACATATCCTGTATCCATCGGAAAGCATGTAAAACTTCCTAAAGTAATCAAATGTTCTCCGCCCAAAATAATCAATTGTTTGTTTTGTTTTTTCAATTCAGAAGTAATGTTTTCAACCATTTGTAGCATTTCCGTTGCAACAACTGTATGTTTGGTATTACCAAGATCATTGATATTTACTGTTTCAAGGTCAATACCAAAATCCGGCTGGAAAATTTCAATATTATTAAATGCATCACGTATTGCATTAGGTCCAAAACGACAACCTGGTTTGTAAGAATGTGTTGAATCAAATGGTACACCAAAAATAACAGCAAATGATTCAGAATCATCATTAGGATTAATAATCAATGGCGAATTTGTCATGTGAAGGTCCAGAAAACTCATTTTATTACACCATTATCTGTGGCCTTTGTGATAGCAAGACTGCTGAGTTTAATTTTGAAACAGGTTTACCACTTGTTACATCCTTAATCTCCTTTACAAAGTCTTCAGTGGAAAGTTGACGTACATCACCAGTTGTTCTATCACGTACACTCAAACTAGGAGTATTCACTTCTTTTTCTCCAATAACCAATACATAACTAATCCATTCCTTTTCTGCATCCCTAATTCTTTTACCGATTGTATCATTTCTATCATCAATATCAACCCGTATATTTTGCTCAGTTAACTTGTTAGCAAGTTCACTAGCAAATTCTAGAAAATCATCTTTGAGAGGGATTAATCTTACTTGCGTAGGTGCTAACCAAAGTGGGAATTGTGGTCTTTTGCCTTCTTTTATTTGCTTAGCGAACTTCTCCAATAATGCATAGATCACTCTTTCAACAGCTCCAGATGGAGAATTATGCAAAATTATTGGGTTTTGTTGTTCATTTTTTTCATCGGTAAATGTAATTCCATAACGTTTAGCATTTTCAATATCTATTTGATCAGTTGACAATGCACTTGCCTTACCTAAATTATCAATAAAATTAAATTCCCATTTTAGTACGAAATAAAAGAATTTCTCTTTCCACATCTCAACTAAAACTGGTTTTCCTACCTTTGTAACCATCTGTTTGATCAACTCTTTGTTTTTATTATAAAAATCCTCAGTAAATCTGATACCAACTTCATAGTCATTTTCTTCAATTCCTAATCCTGACAAAACTTCACGTGAAAGATCAAATCTTTTTCTAAATTCGTCTATGGCCTGTGGAATATCTTTACAAAATGCATGACAATCAGGCATGGTAAATGCCCTTAATCTTCTCAAGCCAACAAGTTCACCGGATTGTTCTCTTCTAAAACTATAACGAGTAAGTTCATAGAGTTTGTATGGCAGATTTTTGTATGATAATTGAAAATCACTTACCATTAAAAATTGCCCAAAACATGCTGCAAATCTTAAGAAAAGATGCTTACCTTCTGAATCTATACTATATTGCCTTGCAGGAAATCTGTTAAAGTAACTTTTCATACTTGGATGGTATGAATCATACATGATTGGTGTTTCAACCTCAACGCCACCATAATCACGAATTTTATCTGTAACGTACTGCTCAATCAGAGATTTAATTAGCCTACCATTAGGATAAAATCTCATATTTCCTGAATCAGATGCAGGTTCATAATCAGCAATTGCAAGTTTTTTCATAAGGTTAACATGTGGTGGAGGTTCATCTACACTTCTTTTTTTTGCTGATTCATACTTTGCAAGTATTTCTAGCTGTTTATGATCAGAGAAATTGAATTTTTCAATCTCCTCCATTTTGCCATCAAGTGTCATTATGTACCAATATGATTTGATCTTAGATTCTGATTCTAACGCTGTAGATGTTTTTTCCTTAGATGAATCTTTAGAAAAAACTTTAGAACTTTCTGCAAGAGGATGTCCCTTAACTTTAATGCTAAAAGCCTTTGTCCAACCAAATGGCGCACGTGTAACAGAAATATCTATTGCGGATGATTCCATTTCTTTTAAAATGCTTAAACCCGTATTTGGTGATGCGAGATCTGAGCTTAAATGAGCATATGGATAAAGCAACAATTTCTTACAACCGATTTTTTTCATTGATTCCTGAATTTCACCAATAGCTGTTTTTCCTACTGTTGAATCGTCATCATTTTCAACAGCAACAAAACATACAACTACTTCTTCTAAAATAGTCTTTTTTGGTTCTATCTCTTCCGCAGATTTAATTTCTTTTTTTATTGGAGTGTATTCTATACTATCGCAATGAAGCTGTAAAACGCGCATAATCTCACACAGATTGAATTATTGAATTAAGTGTTAGGATCTGATTAATTTTAGTAATATAATACAAAAATCCTACCCCATCTAGTATGTATGGATAATCTTAATTCAAAATGTAAACCATGTGGGTTTTTTGATGATTGTGAACATGCACTTTGATAATATTCCAAGATAATCCTCATTGATTAAATTTTAGCAGATAATATCTAAGAAGTTAAGATTTTTCTGATTTCTTCTAATTTATTTAACAAGATGAGACTTCATATGTTTTCGTAAGGAAATGATGCTGTCAAATTTTTCCTTACAAATTAGACAAGTGTGTTTCATATCCTAAAACCTGCTAGGAAGTCATTTTGTCAAGTTTTGAAATTTTTCTATCTCATTCTGTGATACGGTCTTAATCATTCTGAAAGGATTTATCAAATCCTCAGTTATTTCATAGAGTATTCCGTCTCCATCATCTAATTCAACAACTAATTTATCTCCTGATTTTACAATGCTAATTGAACTGATTTTTTCATTATCATTCATACCCAGTTTACCGATGTCACGATAGTAACCCTCGATTTTTTCCTTTCTATCTTTCCATTCTGGATTATCGCTCATAACATTCTAAGATAGTACTTATCTAAAAATTTTAAGGCGTTTATATTCTGCTAGTAGTCAGAATTAGATAACTAATTCCAGTTAGAATCTAATTAAAATTAATTATTCAAAAAAAACTAGAAATGATTAGTTGCTAAGTTTTGACTTTTCAAGTATCAAAGAAAGTTTTGCCACATAATTTTTTGATAAAATCCTTCATACATTGATTAA
>DTTB01000012.1 GCA_012964965.1 Candidatus Nitrosopelagicus sp. | reverse complement strand
GTTGGAATAATTATATCAATCAGAAGAAAAAGAAAGAAGAAACAAGGATAGGAACCAGTAGATAACTAACTCTTATTTTACAAAAAACTAAACATGCTTAGTCATATGATTTTCAAATTGGTGTAGATTTTTTCCCAGATGATTGGATGACTGGTTTTTTCTTCATAATGAATATGACCATCAGTAGTAAGACTGTTGGTATGATAACAACTAGTATAGGAAGTTCATAATAAAACTGTGCAGTTTCTTCTGGCTGAACAATTTTCACAGGTGATGTAGTTTTGATAGGATTAAAATAAACGATGGCAGTAAATTCCCCAATTCTTCCTGCAGAATTTTCGGTGAGTGTTATTGAAGAACTTGCTCCAACTATATCTGAAAGTTCTTGTGCTACAACAGAACCGGCTAACTTGATGTTTCTAAATTTTATAATTATTGGGCCAGATTCTTCAAAAACCCATTGCCTATAGTCACCGCCAAATCCAGATACTGCATTTTCACTACGAAAAACCTCTTTTCCGTTTTGTATTATTATAATGTCATATTGTATTTTTTTAAGGGGAAGATCTTGTACAGCATCATAAAATCTATAAATAAAATTTACCTTCTCATTAGTTCTGATAATTTTTGGTTCCCAAGAAAAATTAATCTCAACTGACTGATCTGGAGTTATCTGTAAGATTGGAAACCGTTCAAGTTTATTGCCTTTTGCGTCATGTGGATAATCTGGAATTATTTGATCAACATATACGACTCCCTCCATCCATGGATGTATAACGCAAAAGTATAGGAAAATTCCTTGTTCATTAAAGGTAAAAGACCATGATTCACCTGGCATAAACCTGCCGCTGTCAAACAATCCAGTTGGATTCCCAAAAGATTCGGACGATTCTGTCCATCCAAATCTTCCGGTACCTTCACCACTAGTTATGGTATGAGCCTCCTGATCATCATTAAGCCAGATAACGGTATCATCAACTAAGATGGAGATTTCCGGGGGGTCAAACCATACAACAGCTGGAGTATTTAGTCGTGGATCATATGACCCAAAAGGAATTGAAACGTCATATTGTTCAGAAAAAGCTGATTCGGAGCTAGAAAGTACTAAAACATAGATAACAAAAAATGAAAATAAAATAAATTTCGTTACATTTTGTAATTTATTTTTATATAAAATTGAAGTGTGTATTTCCAATTTAAGCAATGCTTTCGAACAATTGTTAATAAATATATCAAAACCGTTAGTATTGAAAATTGCTGATTCTTTTACAGAAATCTGGTTTTTCATTTTGATTTAACATGAATGTAAGATCATGCTCATCATCTATGTCCAACATTATTCGACGAATTAATGCAACCGATACGTTTTGAGATGTTGCTTTCGCAGCATCCAATTGAAATACATAGCTACCTCTATCATATTGTGTTTTCATTATATTGGTAGAACACCTCACTAACGCATTGGTTCCGTTCAATTGTCTTGATGGAACAATTATTACAGAATTTTCGGATTCACGAAAACCCAATAGATTATCTATATCAGAAGATCTCATTATCGGTATATCTTGAGGAAAGATGACCGAACGGTCGTACTTGTTATCCAAAATGTATTGGTCCGCTAAATGTACAGCATGGTTAACGCCTGATTCGTCATCAAAAATTTCCACAGCATTAAATTGTCTGCCAAGTTTAAGTATTGTTTCATCTTTTGACACTAGGATAATTTTGTCAATGAGTTGAGACTTTGATACGGTGTCTAATACTTCTTCAAGCATTGCTTTGCATATTTCTTCTTTCCGAGTTTTAGAAAGTTTTAATCTTGTTTTGGCCACGGAAAAAGTCTTTACTGGTATTATTGCACATGTTTTCAATCTATATGCGTATTTGTTTTAGTAAAAATGATGCAAGCGCATCTTCATCTTTTTTATTTGTCATTTTTATTTTGGTATCATACACGCTCACGTTCAATGACTCAATTTTCTTTGTTTGTATACGATCTCTAGTATCTATGACTAATTTGGAGCAAACTTCTGCATACCATTTTGCAACACCGTATGCTGAAACTTCAATACCAGCTGCCTCCATGTATTTCCCAGCAGGTCCACTAACTGCCTTATCACCAATAATTGGGCTTACCGCTACTACTTTGCGTTTGTTTTTGGATAATTCTTTTTTAATTCCTTTCATCAGAATCATCGGGCCTATACTGGTTAAAGGATTACCAGGGGCAATAATTACAAGTTCAGAGTCATGTATGGCAGCTATAGCTTCAGGATTAGGACGAGCTTTTTCTATACCCTCATATTCAATCCCTTCTACCGGATCCATTCCACGATACTTTACCCAGTATTCCTGTAGGTGTAGTTTGCCCTTGCTAGTTGTAATTCTAGTTGATACTGTATTATCAGTAACTGGGATAATCTTAGTCTCAATTGCAAATTTTTCGCACATCCACTTGGTGATTGCACTTAGACTTTTACCATTTTTTAGCATGTTAGTTCTGGTAAGATGCGTGGCAGTATCTCTATCACCAATCCTAAACCATGTCTCTTCACCAAAAATCTCCATTTGTCTTAAAAATCCAAATGTGTCTTTTTTAATACCCCAGCCTTTGTCCTGGTCTAGCAGATCTGCTAATCCGTAAATGATTGTATCAATATCTGGACAGATGTACATCCCATAAAGCCAATAATCATCTCCTACATTTGCTATTACGTTAACGTCAGACCTCTGAGAGGCAAATCCTCTTACAAGTTTAACAGATCCCGTACCACCAGCAAGAATTGTAATCATTTTTTATCAGAACATTATAGTGGAATGATGTCTACCAATATTACTTTATCAATAGATGGTTTTTGGGGTTTTTGCGAAAAGGTTAATTAATTAAAAAATATGCAAAGTTTTATGGCTGTTGTTAGATTAAGTATAATGCTTTTTCTGACTGCTATTATTGCTATTAGTGGTTTAGCTCCAGCATTGGCATCATCCCAGCTAGAAGTTACGATAGATCCTAATTCAGACACTGCAGTTGCTAAGATGACATATCAAAGATCAATTGTTTTGGATTATTCACAGGGTGGAAAGTTGGCTGATGCATTGGCTGGAAAAAGTGACAAAATATCATTTACTGCGTCTTCATATACTCCTGGCATGAGTTCGCTGATTGCAAACTTGAATTCATATATCCTATCACAAGGCAGTCAAGCACAAATTACTGACTTGGATTTAGAATATCTTGCAACCTTGACTGGAAGAAGTGGAAGTGCATCAATAGACTATAAGATTGTGTTGCGACCAACGATTCAAAATTTTGTAATTACAGCTGGTTCTGGTAATTCACCAACGCTAATAGACGTAGACTGGAGAGGGTTTGGAGCTCTCGGACCAGTCGTAATCTCTGCACCAATGTATGGTGATGTTGAAATTAACATACCAATTTCTGCTATTGAAACTTTCATCCCATCAATGGGTTTATCAATGAAGGCTAGTGATTCAGGTGAACTTCTTACTGCTAGATTGATGGATGGTGACGGAATAAAAGCACAACCAATTGGAAACTGGCACTTTTTGTTTGATCCTACTGGAATTGGTGTAGATGCAGCACAACATGGTTTTGTTACAGGTAGTGTACTTTCTTCATTTACAATGGGAGAAAGCAGTCTTCGGGAGGGATTGATTAGAGAACAAGTAAATGAATCTACATTTACTAGTGACAAAGTGTACGTGATAAAATCCATAGAATCTTCTGCTAATGCAAGTATAGACATAATTGGATTCGCAAACAGAGATATTTTAGGAACTTCAGAAATTTTTGGTGTGACGCCAAATGCACCTGAAGGTTATGCAACAACATCAGCTGGAGAATTCCCAGCCTTTATTCTGTATGGCATGGCTGGTATGGCAGCTATTGGTGGTGCTGCTATGTATATGATGAGCCTAAGAAAACTAAAGGGCGAAAAAGGACATTATGATCAGACTGGAATTGATCCAAGTGCTCTTTCCGCTACTGCAACAAGTGCAAGCTCTGGTGGATATCAAACAGTTAGGGGTGAAGCTCAAGTAAAAGGGCTAGATGATTATGATCAACATA
>DTTB01000011.1 GCA_012964965.1 Candidatus Nitrosopelagicus sp. | reverse complement strand
CAGTTCCTAAGGGAACTTCGTGACAACACTGTACTCCAAACAGAATCAGGTACTAATTTTATGACAGGATTCAACCAGTTTTACTATTCGTTTTCACCAGTTATAGCTGACTATGAAAGAGAAAATCCAGCATTCAAGGAAGCTGTGAAACTAACATTGACTCCACTTCTAACTTCACTTACATTATTACAATATGCTGACATTGACTCTGAGTCTGAAATGCTTGGATATGGCATTGGCATAATTCTATTGAACATTGGAATGTACTTTGTCGCCCCAGCTGTTCTGCTAAGCGTTTGTATCAGAAAAATTTCTAAAAACTAAATTTTTGTTGTGTGAGGTAGGCGTTAGGTCGCGAGATCGAATCTCGCTCGAGGCTCTATAAAATTCATCTAGCTGTTGTTTGATCTTAAGATATAGTTGTCTAGTAACTCATCTGTTGTTTCATATGGTGGGCTAGACGGCGTAAAAATTCTGAAAATTTTACAGATTATTTCGTTTATGATGTCTGTTTTAAAACAGCTATCAGTTTTGGTATCCGAGTTTGTTACAATATTTTCCAATTTTGAATTTTTAATGTATACTTGCCTTAAATCAGCACCAGAAAAATCTACATTTGTCAAGTCAGCACCGCCAAAATCAGCACTAAACAGATTTGCACCTTGTAAATTTGCATTTATTAAAGTTGCAGAATTCAAATATGCGTTTGAAAGATCCGCATCACTCAAATCTGAATTAGTAAAATCAGCATCTCTTAAAATTGCATTATGAAATTTAATTTTGGAAAGATTTCTATCATTTAGTTTAACAAAACTCAAATCCGCACCATCAAAAAACCCTTCAGAAAGATTAACTTCAGTTAAAACCACTTTGTGCATTATTGAACCGCCAAAATTTGCTCCGTCTATTTGTGAAAAGCTTAGATCTGCGTTTTCAAGCTTTGCTCCAAACAGTTTTGCTCCAAACAGTTTTGAATTTTTTAGATTGGCATTTTTTAGATTGGCCCCAGAAAGATCTGCACCAGATAAGTTTGCATTGGATAAATCAGCTCCCTCTAGATCAGCGCCAACCAAGTTTGCACCTAGCAAGTCACTGCCAGACAAGTCAGCATTTGTCAAGTCCGCATAGGAAAAGTCAACTTCAGACATGCTGGAATTTTTTAGGTTCGAGTCTGAGAAATCAGCTCCGCTAAGTGTAGATTCCGAGAAATTTATCCCGCTTGCGTTAGCGCCTGAAAAACTTTCACCTGGAAAATTACTTTTTTTCTGCAGTTTTTTTGCGTTTAGAGAAACTTCATTTTTAAATTCTTCAAAAATTATTCCTGCAATGTTTGCGCCTTCTGTATCAGCCTTATCAAGTTCGGTACCTGAGAGTTTTACATTTTCAAGGTTAGCATATTTCAAGTTTGCATTTATTAGATTAGCTTTCCTCAAATCTGCTCCAGTTAAATCAGCTCCCTCTAAATTGGAAGCAAATAGGTTTGCTGATCTAAAATTGATACCTCTCAAGTCCTGATTGGACAAGTCAACACCAGCTAAATTTGCAC
Organism: Candidatus Nitrosopelagicus sp.; assembly: GCA_012964965.1. The sequence goes on along the minus strand of DTTB01000011.1, from coordinate 2,581 downwards.
CTTTCAAAAGTGCATCTGAAAGATCTGCGTTCTTCAACTGTGCATATACTAGATTAGAATATGCAAGATCCGCTCCTGAAAGGTTTGTTTTAAAGAAAATTTTATCCGACAAGTTTTGTCCACAAAAATTTGCCTTTCTGGCGTCTACATTAGTAAATTCAGTATCTGCTAAAATTGTTTTGTATAGTTTTGCGTACTGGAGTTTTACATTGTCCAGTTTGGCAGATTCCAAAATGGTATCACGTAAATTCGCTCCGCTTAATATTGCGCCTGTTAAATCCGCCTTGTATAGATCCGCCTCTCTCAAATTAGCTCCATAAAGAATTGCACCGCTCAAGTCAGCCTCTCTCAAATCTGCTCCAGTTAAATCGGCTCCCCGCAAATCAGTTTCTGAGAGATCAGCTTGTCTTAGATCTGCATTACGTAAGTTAACGCCAACTAATATGCAGCCAGATAAATCTTTGACACGATCTGACGAAACAGTGTTTTCTGCTTTTAATTTATCACATTCCACTATACTACCCTGTGCTGACGAATATTGAACATGTTCAACATCATACGCATAGGTGAAAATTGCTAGCATAGAAAAAACTACTAGTAATGAACACAAACCACCGTAAATATAGTTACTAACCACTTTATTCCTAATTAATTTAGAATTATTAAGTTATGTTGATCTTTGTTCTGTGCATGAGTTTATAAAAATAATTTTAATGCTATTTAGTTTCGTCAGATAAAGTTTCTATATCGGTTTCAAGTTCTTCGCCTAGCCCTATCCACCATTCATTAGTTTGTTCTGTCATGCTCCCCGTGAAATAAACTAAACTTCTCCTTAATAGATCTGTCGGTTTGTTCAGTTTCATCAGCAATTATCGTAAACTAACAACTAAGTATTTTTTTTTCTTTTTTTCATATAGTTTCTATAGATTATTATGCCCAATGCACCTCCTGCACAGCCCCAAAATATTGGCCATCGAAGTTCTGATTCGGTCATTCCAATAAATGAATAAACAGTTCCTCCAATCAACAACAGTCCAATTATTTCTAAAATTTTTCCCAATCTAACATGGTGATGCATCAAAAAGATATATTGCTTTGTGATCACACATTCACATGGACAAGTATCTCTTGGTGCTTTTGGGTGTTTTGATGATTGGAATACCAATAGCATTTGTGTCACCAGAGGGAGAACTTAGACCACAACCATACCTTGGACTATTTTATGCATCTATTGGCGGCATAATCGCAGTTATTATTTACGGTTCTTATAAAGCGAAGAAAGAAAGAGAGAAAGCTAATAGGGAAAGAAGAAGAAAATTTAAGAAATAATTTTTACATTTCTAATCCAAAAGACTCTGCAACATCTGCAAATTTTTTGTATTGCTCAAGATATTGTGTGCCTTTTGGTGTAATCACAAATACATTTCTGCCATCATATTCAATTTTGTTAACTAGTCCTGCCCCAGTTAGGTTACTCACAAATTTCTCTAATCTTGAATGTGAAAGATTAGCCTTTGATAACAGTGAGGTAGTTTTAATCCCTTCTCGCCCGCATTCTTCTGTTGCAACCAAAAGATCGGCTACAATTTGCATGCTGGTTCGATAAACTACCATATACCAAATCAATTAATTTCTCTGATATAAGGGTATAACTCAAGATTATGATCATGTACATATACGCTGAACATAATTTTGTTATATTGTCTTCAGACTCGCAGGTTAAATGGTTTGATGACTTAGTAGGCATTGCTTACCGTTATTATGACCTACGAATGAATGTGATACCTTTATTTCATGATTTTAAAAAGGCACAGCTCTTTTGGCGGGAAACGATCAAATGGTGGAACGATCACTCGATCAAAATTCGCTTTGTCGAATCAGGAAATACTTACTGGTTCATTATGGGAGCAGAGTCAACTAGTAGGGAAAACGATAGATTTCTTTTCAAAATTCTGCCAATATCCTCGCATTATGAACGATTCAAAAAAGGTCACGAGGGTACTGCATATCTCAGGTTGGGTGTTTACACAAAAAAATACAAAAAAGATGTCAAAAATAATGCAAAATGTAACTGTGGTCATATTAAGGAGGACCATGAAGAAGGGGATGAGTTTGACAGTTGCCTTTTCGAGGCTTGTGACTGCGAAAAATTTGAAACCTTTCAGATAAACATGCTAAAAAAGAAAAAAACAGTTACTAACATCAAATTTCTTACAGAGGTTGAGATAAAGGAAGACGTACTTGCTTGGAATTGCTTATCTGTTAACAAATACGGTAAGAAGGAAAAAGATGCTGATAAATGAACTATTAATTTTCTGAAAGATTTACTCTCTCATGCTTGCCAGGATAAAACTCGGCAATTTTTTTTGAATAGCATTTCCCGCACAAATGCCCGTCTATATGCCATTCTTTCATAGGTACGAAATACTGGTCTATACTTTCATTACATAAAACACAATTATCACTAGGTTTCATATCCAATAGCACTTTTTCAATTCATTATAAAAACCATATTTTGTTATATAGAAGTTTTTTTTATAAATTACCGGTAGAATGTCTGGCCATTGTAAACCTCCTGCAA
>DTTB01000010.1 GCA_012964965.1 Candidatus Nitrosopelagicus sp. | reverse complement strand
AGGAAAAAATCAGAGAAACCTTACGAATGCCTGATGATTTAGAAAGATATGCTGATTCACTGAATATTGGTACAAAAGAGCTTAACGTGTAAGCTACGAATATGTTACTCACTTGTTCTTTGAGCATTTTTCTCATATTTTAATTTCATAGCTAGTAGTAGCATAGTTAGAAACATTGCAGCTAGGTTTACACCCATAATATAAACATCATCAAGTGCCATCCCATAGATTAACCACAATGTTGCACCAACAAAAATTAAGATCATTAGATAAGAAGATACGTCAGTCAGTTTTTTAGTTCTATAGCCTTTTGCAATTTGTGGAACCCATCCAGATAAAATTAAGATGCCGGCTAGAATGCCAATAACCCCCATCATTGTATCATCTAATTCTAACATTTTTTAATTCCAGAAGAATTGGTCCAGACCTGTTTGCTTAGGTTTTCCTAAAATCGTATCAAAATCTAAGTTCATTGATGATATAATTTGGTCTAACATGCTTTCCATAAATTCCATATATTTTGATGAATCAATTTCACTTTGACGTGCTAATTCTACAGGTTTGACTCCTGGTTTGTTTAAAATTTTGACATATGAAATAGTTTCGCCCTTTTTAATTTCTCTAATACTTTCGAGCTGCTTTGCCGCACGTATGTGTTGAGGTATTGTTTTAACATAATCATTTGGTGCCTTACTTAGCATTACATTGAATGCCAGATCTGATAACGGTATTTCTTTTGCTTGCACTTTTCTTACACAATTTGAAATTTTATCAACAATTTTATTTTTGGCTCTGTCAAATTCCTCTATAGTTTTAACTTCTGATAATACATTTAAGATCTCAAAAAATAATGCTTTGATAAATGGTGGTGTGTGGGATTTTTTTCCTGTAAGACCTTTGACATCAACTTTGCCATTTTTTGTTACTCCTAGATAGTTTTTCTTTCTACCGCTTAATACTATGTACCTATACTCCTTATCAATTTCTAATTCAACATTATGTTTCATTTTTGCTTTGTTGATGATCTCCTGAATTTGTTTAGCAGTAGGATTTTTTAAAAAAAGTGAATCAGTATCACCATAAAGTACATCAATTCCAGCAGTTTTGCATTCATTAATAGTGTCTAAAATAATATGTCTGCCAGTTGCTGTTGTGGCCTCTGCTGCGGGTAAAAAGTATAGCGGAAAAATCTCTGCACCCATAACCCCATAACTCGCATTAAGTATGACCTTAAGTGCTTGGCTAACTACGGTATAAAGCTGTCTTTCTTTGTCCGTAAGTGTGCTTTCTTTTGCCATATTTTTGTAATAGTTTACTCTCAAGTCTCTCAGTGAACCTATAAGCAGAGAAGTCAACCCATTTTTTTTTGTACACACCCAATGATTTGTTTGTGGAATAATATTTTTTTTACAATCTTCGTGTGGACATCTCACTGTTTCATATGAGAGATTTTTTACCTTTATAATACTAGGATACAGGCTTGCAAAGTCCATTACCGTAACATTGAAGTGTATTCCCTCCTTCGGTTCTACAACCAATCCTCCGCGAAATTTTTTGTCCTTGATCACTGCTTCATTTGAAACACCAGCTGATCTTTTATCCAAGTCATCCCTTCTAGGGATTAAAATACCATTTTTTCTATGTTCATAATATAATAAACTTCGAATCCATTGTGATACACCCATTCTAGATATGTCATCAATTGGCATTCTTGCAATTCTGCTAATGACTATCAGTAAATTCATCAACAAGTCGTTGTTGAAGCTTGTAAGATTGTAAGTTATCCTAGCATCGTTTTGACAATATTTTGCAGTTTGGTATAATGTTAGTTCACTAAGTTCTACACCATAGTCTATCTTTTCTTCATTTAGTAGTCCCTTTGCAACAGTATTTAATTTAAAGTCAGTGTACTTTTGTCCAAACGCATAGATTTGAAAGGCACGATTAGACATTGTTCTATACAAATCCAGATGTACGCCTTTAATGAGCGTGGCAGAATCTCTCATCATGTACAATGGATTTTTTTCTTTTGTAATACCTAATTTGTTAGCACGATTATACAGATATGGAAGATCAAAACTGTCACCGTTGTATGTAATTAGTAACGGATATTTTTGAATTAATTCAAAAATATCAGAAATCATTTCTTTTTCTTTATTCTCATCATAGAACACAACTTTTACATCCGGTAGTAACTCATTGATCCCTTCCTCTACGCCACTTTTACGTAAAACAAATATCTGCTTTAGTCCATCGCTTGCCTCAACACCTATGGCTGTAACTTTTTTTTCTGCTAATTTAGGATCAGGAATAATCAAGCGCCCAGTTTCTGTTTCAACCTCAATATCAAGACTAATTCTTTTAATTTTTGGTATTGGCTGATTAAGAAGATCTGCCCATTGAGAAACATGATCTTCAAACTCACTTGCATTAGGCAGATTGGAATTATCGAGTTTATCCCATAACATGTTATTTAATGACAATTTAGTTTCATCAGAAATTTTCAAATTAAATGGTACTACATGATCATTTTCTATTTTGTAATATTTACCAACGATCAGTTGATTATCATAGAGATAATTTTCATAATATTTTATATCAGATTCCCACGTTTCAATTAAATTTCTTATACTTTTGCTAGTTTGAGTGCCACCAATTGCTAAAGGATCTTTAACTAAAATTTTTGAGACAGTAATTGTTTTGTCTTCCAATATATTCATTCGTTCAACAGGTATTATCTCAAGAACATCATCACGTTCAGAAATATTAGTTGGTATGTCCTCAATGGCTAGTTTAGAATAACAATATGGTTTATGCCCTGATTTATCTGCCCATAAAAAAATCATTTCTGATGCAGGGTCGTAAAATTTTAAAACAGCTACTTTTTTTTGGCTATCATATATGGCTGAAATTAATAACCCATAAGGTATGTTTTCAAAACTGTTTTCATGCTTAAGGCTAGACATCTTATTGATCTATTAACGATTTTGCCCATTTTTGGATTTTCATTCTATCAAGCTTTTCAATTTTAACGCCTGATTCTTCAAGCAGTTTATAGTCTGTCTCAGGATATTCGTTAAGGGAAAATATTTTTTTAATTCCTATAGTGATTGCCATTTTACTGCATTCTAGGCATGGGACAAATGTAGTATACAAAACAGCATCTTTACTTCCAGCCTGAATACCTAAAATTGCACAGTGCATTATTGCATTAGCCTCAGCATGATTACATAAACATCGATCAAGTGATGCACCGGATTTTATTTTACCTTCCATCCTATCTTGACATCTTTTACATCCACCCTCAAAACAATTTTTAACACCTGGAGGTGTTCCATTATAACCTGTAGCGATTTGTCTATGTTCGCGTACAATAACTGCACCAACCTGTCTTGTTATGCAGTTTGAACGTAATTTAGCTAATTCAGCTTGTAACATAAAATATTCATCCCACGTTGGTCTCTCAAACTGTGTTGTCATGAAAGTAATTTTATGTTCTCTAATATAAGATGGAAGTTTAACCTTAAACAATTGTCATAATCTGTAAAATATTTGATTCAAAACTATAAAATCAGAATAATCATAAATTAGTATGTAGTGATAGTGTGTTGACAAAAAATGTTGAGCATGAATTTATCGTCCCAGATTCGATCGAAGTAAGAGATTACCAAATTAATCTAGCTCAACAGGCAAAAACTGAAAATTCCTTAGTTGTGTTACCAACAGGATTAGGTAAAACAACTATCGCATTGCATGTCATTGCTCATTTTCTTTCTAAGAGAAAAGGAGGTATATTGTTTTTAGCACCAACTAGAGTTTTAGCAAATCAACACTATGAATTTTTAAAAAATACGGTAAGATTGGATGATATTACATTGATAACCGGCGAGGATCTGCTAGCAAAAAGAAAAAAACTTTGGATAAATAGCATAATTTGTGCAACACCTGAAATAGTAAGAAATGATATTATTCGAAAGATTGTTGATGTTAGCCAATTTAGTCTAGTAATTTTTGATGAAGCCCATAGAGCAGTAGGTGATTATGCATATACTACAATTGCAAAACAACTGAATATTGATAATACACGAATACTTGGGATGACTGCAACTTTACCAAGTGAAAAGGAAAAAGCTAAGGAAGTTTGTGATAACTTGCATATTAAAGGCATAGCTGAACGCAGTGATTCAAGCCCTGATGTAAAACCATATATTCAGAATACTATTACCGAGTGGGTTAAAGTTGATCTGCCACCTGAGATGAAAATTATTCAAAGATACATAAAACTTGCACAAGATCAACGCTACACAGAACTTCGAAGAAATGGCCTCAGACTTTCTGATAATAAATCATTGTCACAATTATTAAACGCTAGGCAATTTGTTTTAAAGCAAAATCGCCGTTCCGCAAAACCATTGTTTACAGCAATTAGAATAACATACGCATTAAATATTTTTGAGGCACATGGGATTACATCATTCCTTAAATTTTGTGAGCGAACAAAAATTAAAAAGGGTGCAGGAATCAAAGAGCTCTTTGAAACTGATCCAAACTTTACCACTGCAATTAATTTAGCAAAAGACGCACAGGCGAAAGGAATTGAGCATCCTAAAATTAGCAAGTTAGATGAAATTTTACGTAATATCGAATCAAAGGTCTTGATTTTTTCTAGTTATCGTGATTCTGTTAATGTTATACATAAAAAATTAATTGATATGAATATTCATGCTGAAATTCTAATTGGTAAATCTGGTGATACTGGACTAAAGCAAAAAAAACAGGTGGAAACTGTTCAAAAATTTAGAGATGGTATAACTAGGGTACTTGTTACAACTCGGGTTGGCGAGGAAGGTCTGGATATTTCAGAAGTAAATTTGGTAATTTTTTATGATAATGTTCCAAGTTCAATTAGATTTATTCAGAGAAGGGGAAGAACTGGAAGAAAAGAAAGCGGTCGCTTAGTAGTATTAATTGCAAAGGACACTATAGATGAGGCTTATTATTGGATTGGCCAGCGCAAGATTAAATCAGCAAGTAACATGGCTGAAAAATTATCAAAACATCTTGAAAAAACTGAACGGGTTATTGATGACTTTTTTTAGTCACAACAATCTTTTGATTATGTGATAACCATATTGTGTTTTGATTGGTTCTGAAATTTGGCCTACTCGTAGATCAAATGCTGCAGTTTCAAACTCCTTAACCATTTTTCCTCTTCCAAAAAAACCTAAATTTCCATCCCTTTTTGCACTGCCAGTATCACTAGAAAGTTCTCTGGCAAGTTTACCAAACTTTTCACCTTTTTTTATTCTATCAAGTATAGAAATGGCCTCACTTTGTTTTTGTACAAGAATATGTGCACATTTTATTTTATTTCCCATAATATTTTTTATAAAATGTAAAAACAATATATGAATTTATAAAAATGGATAGTAAAGAGGCTGAATTTAAGAAAAAATAATAATCTCAGCGACTAACATATCCTCTACCAGATCTTGTACTTGGTTTTCTCTTTTTAGTTTTTGATTTGGTAGCCTTGATTTTTGTAGTACCGGTTCCTCTTCCAGTCGATATTGTTCTTCCGACATTTTTCTTTGCCTGGGCTTTTGCATATTTTGACCCAGCCCATGCTTTTGCCTTCTTGACTTTTCTAGTACCGGTTCCTCTTCCTGTTGATACTGTTGGCATGATTTAACAGAGAAATCCAACTATTTATTATTTACACATTGAATTAAAACAAGATTTTTTAAAAAAAAGAGATTAAAGGGTCACTGTTGAAGTGCCTCTTTGTGTGGTTATTTTTTGACCTTTCACTGAAGGTTGAGGAACATCTGGTATGTCTTTTACCTTCATTGTACTAGTTCCTCTTTTTTGAACTAGAACAGTATTTGGTCCAGCTGCGTTAAGTCGTTCTTTCTGGATTTGTTTGAACGTCTCTCCCGCCCAGTTTTTGACATTTTCTGCATCTGCAGTTGAAGTGCCTCTTTTTGTGGTTATTTTTACCATATGGTAATATTTCTTATCTTGATCATATATTCTCGTAAGCTGATCAGCTGATAATTCATTACAATAGCTTACCTTTTTACAAAAATTAAAATTGTCACTTTTTATTTATTATTTCGGGAAAAATAGTCAAATGACAAAAATATATGAGAAAGTATCAGAAAATTTCCTAGAACTTGCTAGTCTCCAGAGACTCAACATTCTTTTTAAATTATTAGAAAGGAGTCGTAAAAGAATTGAGCCATTAGCAAAAGAATTAGATGCTACGAAACAAGAGGTTCATAGAAATTTAGTACGTTTAGAACAAAGTGGGTTAATAACAAAAGACAGGGAAGGTAAATACAGTCTTACAACTTTTGGACGAACGATGTGTGCTCAAATACCATCCATATTATTTTTGTCACAATACAGAGATTATTTTTCAGATCATGACTTTGGTGATATTCCAGTAAAGTTTGTTATGCGAGCCGGTCAGCTTGCAACTGGTTCACACATTAAAGGTATAACTAAAACATTGGAAAAATGGAAATCTGTTTATAAAAATGCAAATGAGTACATTTATGAAATCTTATCAGAAATCCCAGCAGATCTTTTTGATCCCATTGTTAAGAAAATTAAAAATGGTATTAAGTATGAATACATTGTTTCGGAGTCTGCAATTGTACCAGAAGGAAGAACAACAATGCTCAAAAAATCAGGTTTTTATGAATTAATGAAAAATGGACTTGTAGAAAGAAAAATGAGGAAAACTGTTCAGGTGGTTACTGTTTTAAATGAAAAAGAGGCATGCCTATTTTTTCCAAATAGTAATGGTGAAGCGGACATTACCGAAATGTTTTACAGTGATAATGATATGTTTCATGAATGGTGTTTGGATTATTTTAGATATTGTTGGTATGGCTCAGATATGTTTCAAGAAAGTAAGTTAAAAGATGATTGATGTAAATTGAAGCGAGATAAAATAAAAAAAGCCGTTTCAAAAAAGGCCAAAAAAGTAAAAGGACTATTAAAAACTTCTAAGAAAATTACAACTTCCTCATCCGTTGTCGAAAGGATGTTTCAAGCGGGCGAAAAAACTGTAGATTCAGATACGTTAATCAAAAAGGCACAGGATAGGGTATTAAATTCTGTAAAGAATGGTATAGAATACCCTCCATTTGTTGACAAGTCTGAGGAGTTTTTGCGCAATCATGTTAATTCTAGAGTACACATTTTTGTAATGTATGTAGATTTAGTTGGTTCAACGAATATGTCATTATCGTTACCGGAAGAAAAAGTTGTTACTATCATAAGTTCATTTGCTCAAGAAATGGCGTATACTGTTACTCAATTTGGTGGTTATATGCTAAAATTTGTAGGTGATGCTGTACTTGCGTATTTTAATGCAGAAAATGAGCTAATTTATCCTGCTGATAATATAATAAACTGCGCAAAATCCATGTTAAGGGTACTAACTGATGGCATCAATCCGGTATTGACAATTAATGGTTACCCTTCTCTTGCAGCAAAGATCGGCATTGATCATGGTCAAAATATTATCGTTCGTTATGGTTCAGACATAAAAAAATCTCATGTTGATATTTTAGGTCCATCAATGAATATGGCATCTAAAATTCAAAACATGGCGGTACCTAACCAACTTCTCATTGGTGGAGATGTTTACGATAAATTACATCCTGAAACGCAAAAATCATTCACGAAAAAAAAATTCGGTAAAACAAAGTGGAAATATCATCATAGGGTAACAGGCAAATTGTATCCTATCTATGCATATACCATCGATGAAGTATCAACTGAAAGTGATTAAATGACAAAGTTGTCTTCCGGCATTTCTAATATTGCATATCTTAAGAATGAAGTTATCAGGATGGCTGAAAAAAATGGATTTAATGCACCGTGTTATAAAATAATGCTTGATTATACCATTAATAACCTTCAATCAAGTGGCTTGGGAGAAAAATATTACGGATATCATAATATTGATCACTTGTTAGAAATTCCCTTAGGCGTATTATTAGTTGGTGATTCAAAGCAAATTTCCAATCTATCAGATGAAGATTTAAAGTATCTTTTTGTTTCAGCTATTTTTCATGACTTTGAGCCAGATAAAATTATTGATAAACCCTCTGAAGACAATGTTTTAAAAAACTTATCATCAGATCACATAATTAAAAATTTAATTGCACAATCAGGAACAGATTTTGAAATTATCAAGGCTATAATACTTAGAACCGCATATCCTTGGAGTGGAAAATTAAAAGAGAATGGTGAAAAATCTATGCAAAAATGTTTTGAGCTTTCTGAAATTACAAAAAATAACCCAAAAAAACAAGAACATTACACCTGGTTAGGTTGGTTGCTTTCAGTAATTGATCGAATGACAAGTTATGCACTTGGTAACTTTTCAAAAGCTATGCATGTAGCAAAAATGAATTCACATGCTCTTGGCTGGCATCCGGAAGTTCTGGTCCAGCGTTCTGTAGCATATTTTGATGATTTAGTTAAAAATGAGTCCAAAGTGTCTAATTTAGTTTTACAATGCCTCTCAAAAGAGATGAATGAGAATTTTATGAAAAATATTCAAGGCTTTACCGAATTGCGCGACCAGGAAATTAAGAACCAAAATGACTTTGCAAGTAAAAAACTAAAATTTGTGACTAAAATGGAGCATATGAAAACTAAACAGGGTGCCAAATTTGTTAGTAGTTTGAATTCAATTTTCTTACAGCTACCAAGACCATTGCGATTTAATGAAAATAATTTTAGTGAATCATTAACTTATTCAGAAACCATTTTGACAACTTTACGATTGAATACTTTGGATGGGCCGATTGTTGGCTTTGCAAAGGGTGGACCACTAGAAAATTATAATTTAAGAGTTGAAATTAATGATTTGAATCATGGTAAAAGAAATACTGTATTTTTGGAGCCAATTGCACTTAGTATGGGTTATTGGGGACTCGGTGCTGGACACGGATTAAGACAATCATTCCTGATGCAGGCACACACAATGAATTATGATTATCTTACAAGTTTTGCTTTTAGGGATGTTATTGCAAGTCGTGTTAATGGTATGGAGAAGGCGGAATTTGTTACAAAATTTGATCCTGAACGATGGGATTATTATCGTATCTCATTATGATTTTGATGCTTTAAATTATTGATGGAGCAGTGTATTTTATGACTACATATTTTTCTATAAGTGATGCGAATAAAATTCTCCCATCAGTAATTAAGAAATTTAATTATTCAAAAATGTTAAAAAATGAGATAATAAAAATGGAGAAACAAATGAGTTTGGATCTTACGTCAAAAACTTCTATGAAAGACTATATTATTCTGAAGCAAAAATTGAATACAAAAGTTACTGAATTTTATCAGTCAATAGAAGACTTGGAAAGTATTGGTGTAGTATTGAAAGGACTTGAACAGGGCCTACTAGATTTTCCTGCAAAACGTTTTGATGAGGAAATTTGGCTTTGTTGGAAAGAAGGAGAAACTGAGATTAAATTTTGGCATGAAAAGGATTCTGGATTTATGGGAAGAAAACCAATTAGTGTAAGTAATGAATCTTTAGTTTAATGATATCTGCTTGGTTTCGTGTCATTCGTATTCGTTTTTTACTTGCTTCTGTTATAGCAGTTTCAGTTGGTTTAGCCATTACTTGGTGGCATAGTAGTAACGTAACTGTATTTGATGCCATATTGACAATGGCTGGTGTACTTGCACTTCATGCAAGCGTTGACTTGTTTAACGATTACTGGGATTTCAAGCGTGGGATTGATACTACAACTAAACGGACAAAAATGAGTGGTGGTTCAGGTGTTTTACCTGAGGGTATACTCAAACCTAGACAAGTTTATGCAGGTGGTATAATTTTTCTAGTAATTGGTACTATAATTGGAGTATATTTTGTTATTACAGACGGTATCATCATAGGGATAATTCTTGCCTTTGCAGTAGTTTCTATTTATTTTTACTCAACAAAAATTGTTAATTGGGGATTAGCAGAAGTTTTTGTTAGTATAAAAGGAACGTTAATTGTAATTGGTACTTATTTTATCCAAACATCACAAATTAATGAATCTGTAATATTGGGGGGGATTGTTGTTGGGGTATTATCTTCGCTTGTTTTATTTATTACGTCATTTCCTGATCATGATGCAGACAAGGCAAAAGGAAGAAAGACACTTGTTATAGGTATAGGAAAGAAAAGGGCATCTATTATAATATGGGTATTTCCAGCTATTGTTTATGGGATAACAATCAGTACAGTTATCGCTCAAATCTTTCCAGTTGCTTGCCTAATTATTATTGTAACTTTTCCATTAATTACAATATCATATAAAAAACTAAAATTTGGTTATAATGACATAAACAGGTTAATACCAATCATGAGTTCAACATTAGTATACAGTAGAATAACTGGTGCATTATTTGTTGTTGGATTTTTACTGAGCTAATGTAGCCGGCTACATTATTTTTTGAACTAATTAGAGAAATAGATACTTATAGATTATAATTAAGTAATAATTGTGCCAGTTGATCCTGTTTGTGGAATAGAAATGGATGAAAGTCTTGCTCTCGTACATGAATATAAGGGTAAAAAATATTATTTTTGTTGTAATGGCTGCAAAAGAATTTTTTTGAAAAAGCCAAGAAAATATAAAAAAAATACCTAGAGAGGAAATGCGCCACACATACTACAAAATTTTGAATCTTGTTCTATCATATACTTGCAATACGGACATTTGAAATCTGAAGTGTGTAGTTTTGCTGGCATATCATAATATTTTCTAAACGTTAAATAATAATGAAGAGATTCTTTTGATCTTATAATTACATTTTCAGATTTTTTAATTTTTTTTAACTGTTCCTTAAAAAATCTATCTGGTATTATTACATTAAACATATTTTTTAATCCAGTAGTACCAGCCCCATCTTGCATGGCTGATTTTTTCCTCCAAACAACTGAGCTGGGAATTTTTTTTTCAAACGTTTTACGTAAAATCCACTTACCAAATTTTTGACCCATTTCATTCCTGACATTATGATCTACTGGTAAAGATTTTGCAAAATTCAGCATTTCGTTACTAAGAAATGGAGACTCGATTGTGATTTTTAATGATTTTCCAATTTTTTGCGTGGGAAAATGCATTATCTTCCATATTCGTTTTAAATTATCTTTAATCTCATTTTTATTCATTTTTAGAAAAAAATTATAACCAGCAAATAGTTCATCAGCACCATCACCTGTGATAATTGATGTATGTCCTTCTTTTTTTGCAGCTTGTATTGATAAATACATAACTATCGAATTTCTAATTTCTATATCGTTAAAAACCCGTAAAATTTTAATTGTTTCATTTATGGCTGTGAGTAACTCTTCATGCTCTACCATTTTAATTGTTAAAGGTAATTCAAATTTTTTAGAAATCAGTTGACAAAATGTTAGATCTGTTCCAAAAAATTCTTTTGAAATTATACTGATGGCACTGGTTTTTCTTGACTGAAGAAAAAATGCTAGAATACTACTATCAAGTCCTCCCGATAGTGAAATGCAAGGTGATTTGCATTCTGAAACAGATTTTTCCAAAATTTCGTATAATGTCTTGAATTTATTGTTCAATATGTTTACTGATAATGAATCAATAAAGATATTTTGAAGTATGTATTAATAGCAAAATATCATTATTATTCACTGTGTTCTGTTTGTTAATCATGTATTACATTTAAATAATTAATTAAGTAAATTTTATAATGCTATTACCTGCTGAAATAGAATCAAAGTCTCTGATTCCTGCATTACGTGCAATCTTGGCTAAGGATCTTGCAAATAATTATCACATTCGTGAAGATGAAATATCAAAAATGTTAGGTGTAACTCAAGCTGCAATTAGTAATTATATTCGTGGGACACGCGGTGACCCAAAACTGATTGAAAAACTTCTAGAAGATAAACAAGTTGCTGAAATGCTTGATGATATCAGTGACAGTTTATCATCTGATAAAGCATATACCCCTTCTAATCTGTCAAAATTTATTGGTTTGTGTAATTACATAAAATCAAGTTTACTGATCTGTGATATCCATCATAATTTAGAAACTGATATTGATGATGAGATTTGTAAAGAGTGTGAAAATATGCTTTTGAAAGGTCCAGGAAGCGTCTTTTAATTAATTTTTTTAATAATAATCTCTATTGTTGAAATCATATAACCATCATCTGTAATATCACTATCAACAATAATTTTTTCAGTTTTTGATTTTCCTTTTAATATATTTTCTGTAATTATATTAGCCACAGCAACTGTATTAGGACAAGTTTCTCCCTTTCCTTTAATACTAATTTCACCAGTATTTCCTAATATAGATAGTACCTCTAATGCAGTTATCATAACAGGTTCATTATTTACTAAAAATGGTGTTTCGTTGAATTTGTTTGTTGATTCTTGCGTTTTGATGTAATCCATCATGTATGTTTACAAGAATTTTTTAGTTCTTTTAAATTTTATAGACGATTCGTCTATTCGAATTGATCTAATGAAATATTCTGGAAGTCCCCATTAGGTAATGTTCTTTTAATTATAATTGGTATTACTCTCTTGTTTAATTCTTCCATTGCAATTTCAAGCGATGTTGTTGCATTTTTTGGGATTTCGATGAAGCTTGGGGCACCATATGATAATTGAAGTGCACGAGCCCCCATTATACGTGCTTTTTCAAACCTAGTTAACGTGGGTGGCCCAGTACTTACTGGACCTTTTTTATTAATAATTTCTACTGGTTCATGTATAGGGTCATGCGCTATTATCTCCCGGTTTTTAATCACTTCACATTCTTTATCAATTATTATCTGATCTTTTTCCGATATCTTATCGTCTTTAGTTACTTCACTTTCACGTAGTTTTCTATATGCCTCGGTGAGTTTAGAATCATCATCGCTTGGCATAACGCTTGGCATAATAAAATCCATCAATGCGGTTATATATTCTACTAGTTAGATGATAGAAAATGTCTTCTGATTCTGTTTCTATCATTAATATTTTTTTAGAGATAAAAGGAAAGGCAAGAATTTCATGCCAATTAAAACGACATCTTTCCCCTAGAACTATAGGATTGATTACAAGATCAATGCCAATACATGATAATGTACATCGTATGAACAAATCAGTTGTATACATTAAAACAAACATCGATTCTGGTATGGAACGTAAAAAAACTGATTTTAAGAAAGGTGATATAGCATATTTTCCAACTGGCGGATGCATTTGTTTTTTTCTTAACGATGTGTTAGATGGACAACCGATGACGCCAATTGGTAAATTGCTTTCTAGTATTGAAAACCTAAAGGATGTAAAAACTGGGGATATTTTGACACTCTATTCTGAAACCGTTTGATAAATATGATGGCCACTAAAACCACCAATTCTTTTCACAATTCCCTTATCAAGTGATTTTTGTAGGAATGAGTTTGCTGTAGAAATTTTAACTGATGTATTTCTTGCTAAATCATGTGCAGTAATTACATTAGCACTTTTGATATATTTTAGAGCTTGGGATTCATCAATTAAAACAGAAATCTCAGTCTTTGAGTCCTCACCTTTAGATTTTTTTCCTTTTTTTTGCTCTGCATCTTTTTTTTGTTGCGCTTTTTCTTTTTGTGCAGGTGATTTATTTTTTGATCCACCCATTTAATTTTAAATCATAATTCCTCTTTATAAACGAACAATTGTAAAATGATTTGTTTATTAATTATTTAATTATAAAAATCATTGATGGGAATTATTGCAAAGGGTGGAAAATGTCATGTTTCAGGGTGTGATGATGTTGGAGTACGCTCGATTAGTACTGCCAAAGTTGAAAATGCTGGATTACATGTTTCATCTAGTGGGAAAAAATCAGTTCTTTGTAAGACACATTACAAAGAATGGAAAAAAGAAACTAAGGATGACAGATCATTAGAACGTGCAAGATATGATAAATTTTAAGAAAACCTAATACATAGAGAAAATGTGTATTAATTGTGCCAGTAAGAAAAAAGGGTAAACATATGAGACGGGCTGATCAAAAAGCAACACGTCGTCGAGAGAAGCAAAAAAAACGCAGGTAATTAATCCAAATTAATGTTACTTTCTTTTAACAATTTTGCAAATTTGTCTGGAACCTTGATTACATCTGATTGTAATGTTTTGAAATATTTATCAAGTTTTTTATAGAGTCTTTTGTGTTTTCTTGGCTTTTGATTACTTAGAGCATACAGGGCAAGAATTGGAAAAGCGATTGTTGCATCTGCATAAATTGTTACTAAATCATTATGTGAATCTTGAACTTTGCCCCAGCTTTTACCTTCCTGTAAAGTTGCACCAGAAAGACCACCTGTATCAGGTCTCGCATCAGTAATCTGAATAATGTAATCTTGGCCACCATGGCCTTTTCTTAATATTTGATCAAGCAATGGACCGGTTTGCTGCGCTGTGTTTTTTGGAACGCCACCACCCAATTCAAGAATTCCAGACTTTTTTGAATTGTAAACTATCGCAGCTTGCTCTAAAATTTCGCGAACAAAATCTAAGTTAAATTGCTTATTTTTTAATCTATGAACTGCTAGATTTAACGCAAGTGAAGAATCTTTTATTGTTGAGACATAAACTGGGACATCATATTCGTATGCAGATGCTACAAAACTTTTTTCAGGAAATTTAGCTTTTTCCTTGGTAATTTTTCCTAGTACATTACAAAATTCAGCAGTTGTAAATGATTCATTAACAAATTTTTCTTTAAATATTTTTTGAATTACTTGATCTTGTATTTCCAATGTTTCATAATATTTTACGAAGATATCTCTAATACGTACAATTTCCTTTTCATAGAGCACATTATCATCTACATCATAATGACCTTGTTTTACAGGAAGCCCCCATGCAAAGTGATCTTCATGATAAACATTAGCACCAGTTGTTATAATCCAGTCAATAAACCCTTTTTCAATAAGTGTTTTAACGATTCCGCCAAAACCAACTGGCGTCATTGCTCCAGCCATAGTTAGGCAAATTGTTGTGTCATTCTCTATCATTTTTGCAAAAAGTTTTGACGCTTCACCTAGTTGTCGTCCATTAAAACCAGTTGAAGCATAAACGTCCACCAGATCTTCAATTGTCATATTTGAATTTAGTTTGATGTGTGGAATATCTCTACCTTCAAAATTATGATGATCCATAAAATCAATTTAAAGTACATAAATAAACTTGTTTTGTGATGTCAAGCAGATTTTATCATCGTAAACTAGCTAAAGAAGACGAAAAACCGCTTTGCTCATCATGTAATCAAATTTCACTTTATTATTGTACTATGAATGATGAATATTATTGCAGTAATCATATTTTAGGACATGATGAAAATGAATAATTAAACAATTTTTAAAAGACAAAAATGATAGTTTATCAATGGAAAAACCTGATCATAATTTAAGAATTGAAAAAATTGCAGAAATAATTACCTTTGATAACATATCAATTGATGAGCAGGATCAAAACAAACTCAAAAAGTATCATGATCTTGCTAAAGTGAATTATGGTCTTGACGATGATGATGCTATAGAGTTGGTTAATGAGGCATTTTTATACTTAAAACTAAAAGAAGGAATTGATATTGATCCGTTAACAAAGGGTGATCAATTTGGTGCTGGTTTTAGTTAGTGACATAAACATTCGTCAATTGTTTACATCACATTGTCTATAACTGATAACATAATTTCAAGAAAATTTTAAAAAATTTAATCACTAAGTATTATCTTAGAATAATTTTTGTAGTTAATGACCTATTTTATTTCTTGAAAAGCATTTTTGTAAGTGTTTGGGTTTTTTTCCAGATCTGATTTTATAGTTGCTTTTGAAAAATTATGTACTTTTCTAATATGTTCTATAATATCTTTACAAACTGTTTTACAACTCTTACACATGTATTTCATATCTATTATGATATATTCCCATATAGATACCCATGCATAAAATCGC
>DTTB01000009.1 GCA_012964965.1 Candidatus Nitrosopelagicus sp. | reverse complement strand
TTGCAAGCACATCTTTGATGAGCTTCATTTTTGCGGCTCTTGCAATTTCAATATCAGATTTCACGCCACTCATCCGAACTCCTATATTCAAAAATAAGCGTTATGTATACATTATTTGTGAGATCCTTTACAAATAGAAAAATTTGTCAGTGTCATATAAAGTAAATTCTTATGCAAAAATATTCCATATTCAGTTTGATAAAAAATGCTTTTAGCAACCACAAAAACTGGGAAGTAGCTTGGAAAGACCCAACACCAAAAAAAGAATATGATGTTATTATTATTGGAGGCGGCGGACATGGGTTGGCTACGGCATATTATTTAGCCAAAGAACATAACATTACTAACGTAGCAATACTTGAAAAAGGATGGATTGGAGGAGGAAATGTTGGAAGGAATACCACAATTCTCCGTTCCAATTATATGTATGATGCTAATAATTTATTTTATGAATTTGGAATGAATTTATGGAAAAGCTTAAGTCAGGAATTAAATTATAATGTGATGTATTCCCCGCGTGGGATAATTAACCTAGCTCATTCAGATGCCCAAATGAGAGTTTATGCTCGTAGAGGAAACTCAATGAGATTAAATGGAATAGATGCTATTTTACTTGGAAGAGAAGAATTAAAAAAATTCATTCCATTTGCAGACTTTTCTTCTGACTGCAGATTTCCAATATTTGGAGGATTGTTGCAACCGAGCGGTGGAACGGCCAGACATGATGCCGTGGCGTGGGGCTATGCAAGGCAAGCAGACTCAATGGGAGTAGATATTATTCAACACTGTGAAGTCACAGGCTTCGATGTTGTGAATGGAAAAATTCAGGGAATTAGAACATCAAAAGGGGAAATTAAAACAAAAAAGGTTGGATTATGTGTTGCTGGAAACACATCAGTTTTAACTGAAAAATTTAATATGCATCTTCCAATAGAGTCACATATTTTGCAAGCTTGCGTATCCGAACCGATTAAACCAATTTTAGATAATGTTGTCACTTTTGGAGCGGGACACTTCTATTGCAGTCAGTCTGACAAAGGTGAAATGGTTATGGGTGGAGATCTAGATGGATATAATAGTTATGCTCAAAGAGGAAATCTTCCAACTATACAACATGTGTTAACTGAAGGAGTAGCTATGTTTCCGTATTTAAGTAGATTAAAAATGCTTAGAACTTGGGGCGGCATAATGGATATGTCAATGGATGGTTCACCAATTATTGATAAGACACATATCGATGGTGTTTATCTAAATTGTGGTTGGTGTTATGGAGGATTTAAAGCAATCCCGGCTTCCGGATGGACATTTGCATATACTATTGCTCAGGATCGTGTTCATGAATTAAATGCACCATTTAATTTAAATCGATTTAACTCAGGTAATTTAATCGATGAAAAAGGTGTTGGAACAAAAACTTGGATTGGTTAGAAAATGTTAGAAATTAAATGTCCATATTGTGGAGCAAGACCTCAAGTTGAATTTGCCTATGGAGGAGATGCTACCGTAAAAAGACCTGAATTAAACAAAGAGATAACAGATCAAGAGTGGGATAATTTTGTATATTACAGAAAAAATCCCAGAGGAAAACATTCGGAGTTGTGGCACCATATTTCAGGCTGTAGACAATGGTTTAAAGCTCAGAGAGATACTACCACACATCAATTTATTAAAACGACCAAACTTAGTGAAGAGGTTTAAACATTAATGACACAGAAATTTCGCTTACCAAATTTAGGATTAGTAAACAGAAACAAAACAATATCATTTCACTTTAATGGAAAAAAATATTTTGGTTATGAAGGCGATACTTTAGCCTCGGCATTGTTAGCTAATGGAATTCATTTAGTTGGAAGAAGTTTTAAATATCATAGACCTAGAGGTTTTTTTGGTGCGGGCGTAGATGAACCCAATGCAAAAGTACAGCTTTATGAGGGAGATAAAACAGAACCAAATGTTAATGCCACAGAATTAGAACTTGTGGAGGGATTGGTGGCAAAAAGCCAAAATTGTTGGCCATCAGTAGAATTTGATGTTGGAGCAATAAATAATTTTTTCAGTAGATTTTTTCCCGCCGGCTTCTATTACAAAACTTTTATGTGGCCTAAAAGTTTTTGGTATAAAGTTTACGAACCTTTGATCAGAAAAGCAGCAGGTTTGGGTGTGGCTTCACCAAAACCAGATACCGCAAGATATGAACACAAATATGAATATTGTGACGTTCTAGTTGCCGGTTCTGGACCCTCAGGTTTATCGAGTGCTTATGCAGCAGCCAAAAATGGAGCTAGAGTTATTTTAGCCGAAGATAAACCACGTTTTGGAGGTTCATTATTAACCGATGATGTTAACATTGGAAATCAAACAGGTAAAGAATGGGCGGAGGATGTAATTAAAGAATTGAAGCAGATGCCCAATGTAATTGTTAAAAATAGATCACAAGTTTTTGGCTACTATGATCATAATATGCTTGTTATGTTTGAAAGAGTAAGTGATCATTTAGAACATGTTAAACCATATACCCCAAGACAAAAACTTTGGTATATCAGAGCAAAAGAAGTTGTTATCTCTACAGGATCCATCGAGAGACCTTTGGTATTTGGAAATAACGATACACCCGGAGTTATTTTAGCATCAGCTGCAAAGGAATATATTAAACTGTATGGAGTATTAGTTGGTAAAAAACCTATAATATTTACTAACAATGATAGTGCCTACGATACAGCGATTGAGTTTAAAAAAAATGGAATTAATCCAATTATTTTAGATACAAGATCAAACAGCACAAGCTCAGTGGTTAATGAAGTCAAAGAGCAGAACATTGAAATAAGATTTTCTCATGCAGTCATTGCCGCGAAAGGTTATAAAAAAGTTAAAGCTGCAGAAATTGGAAAATTAAAGTTAGACAAGACAGGTTATGAAAAAACTGAAACAATAAATTGTGATTGCATTTGTGTTTCGGGATTTTGGACACCTACAGTTCATTTATCTTCTCAGTCTGGAAATAAGCTACAATTTAATGAAGAACTCGATGCCTTTGTGCCAAATCAAACTAAACAACAAGAAACTGCAGTGGGTTCTGCTAACGGTTCATTTACTTTAGAAGAATCTTTAACAAAAGGATTTGATACCGGTTATGAGCTTTCAAAAAAAATAAATAAAAATGATACTAAACTATCTGTACCAAAAGTGGTTGAACGCAAATATGGAAAACACGATAAATTTTGGTGCATGCCTCTTCCAAAAAATAAAAATTATAAAAGATTTGTAGATTTTCAAAATGATGTTGCAGTATCTGATATTGAGCTAGCCTTAAGAGAAGGCTACAGATCAATTGAGCATGTAAAGAGATATACAACTCTAGGCATGGCAACAGATCAAGGAAAAACAAGTAATTTAAATGGACTACAGTTAGTATCAGATGTTGAAAAAAAAATCGTTCCTGAAGTCGGACATACGACTTTTAGACCACCTTATACTCCTGTTACCATAGGAGCAATTGTCGGTAGAGAAGTTGGAAAACATTACAAACCTACAAGAAAATCTCCAATGCATGATTGGCATATAAAACATAATGCAGTTTTTGTTGATGCCGGAATGTGGTTAAGACCTCGATATTATCAGATTGGTAATGAAACGATACAACAAGCGTCAACAAGAGAATCTGTAAATGTTAGAAAAAATGTAGGTATCTGCGATGTTACCTCTTTGGGTAAAATTGATATTAAAGGACCAGACACAGCAGAATTTTTAAATAGAGTGTATACAAATGCCTGGCTTAAATTGCCGATAGGTAAAGCAAGATATGGAGTGATGTTGAGAGAGGATGGAATTGTTTTTGACGATGGGACAACAACTAGAATTTCTGAAAACCATTATCATATGACAACAACGACGGCCCAAGCACCAGCAGTGTTATCTCATTTGGAATATTATTTGCAAGTTGTTTGGCCTGAGTTAAACGTAAATGTTGTATCAACCACAGAACAATGGGCGGGAGCTGCAATTGCTGGTCCCAAATCCAGAGAACTTTTAAGCAAATTATTTCCTAACAAAGATATATCAAACGAAGGCTTGCCATTTATGGGATATATGGAAGCCGATTTATTTGGCATTCCGGCTAGAATTTTTAGAATTTCTTTTTCGGGGGAGCTAGCTTACGAAATTAATGTAGCTTCAAATTTTGGAACTTTTATGTGGGAAAAAACTATTGAACAGGGTCAACAATTTAATATTCAACCATATGGAACAGAAGCTTTATCAAATTTAAGAATTGAAATGGGACATGTAGCTGGACCTGAATTAGATGGAAGAACTATACCTTACGATGTGTC
>DTTB01000008.1 GCA_012964965.1 Candidatus Nitrosopelagicus sp. | reverse complement strand
CAAAATGATTTACGCCCGCTTTGACAAATCTCTCAAATATTGGAATTATATCATCGGGTGTACCAACACCGGTTGATGATCTCGCAATAGCATCTGGGATTTTTGTTGCAGCCTCCCGCATTTTTATAATCCAATCTTGGTTTGACATAGAATATTCCGTAAAGTATTTCACAAAATCAAATCCCTCAATATCCTTGAGTTGATGCACTCTAAGCACTTCAGGCTTAAACAGACTAACTTTGACAGCCTCTTTCATCTTAGCCCAAGATTCTTCAGCATCATCAGAAAAGTAAACATCAATATCTAATGCCATCTGAAAGTTGTCTTTTTCTTCTTGAGTCCTATTGTTTTCATTCATAGAAACCTCTATTTGCTTTTTATGATCCTCAAATAATTCTGGAGTATATCCTATTGGTAACCAACCATCACCGTATTTTCCTGTTAGAGATAACGTTCTCTTCCCACCTGAGGCCATGTATATCGGTGGGTGTGGTTTTCTTATTGGAGGAGCTTGAAGGCAAGCAGATTCTAATTTGTAATATTTACCTTCAAAATCTACAGTGTTATCTGGTGTTGAACCATATAATTTTTTGATTACTTGGATTTGTTCTTCCCATTTTGAAACCGGTTTCTCAAATGGTATGCAAAATTCTTTTAGGTTCTGAGCTTCACCTGCACCAATCCCTAAAATTGCTCTCCCTTTTGAAACTCTGTCTAATGTGATTGCTGCTAATGCAATATTTGATGGGTGTCTTCTGATTGCATCAGTAACACATGTTCCTAATTCAACATGATTGGTAACCGCTGCTATCGCTGATAACATAACCCAGGGGTCCAGTACAACTGCATTTTTCCATTGGGGAACATTTGTGTGATCCATATAGAAAACAGAGTCATAACCAGTGCGGTCAGCTAACAAGCATGCAGTTAAAATCTGATCTTCAGTATAACCTGCTCTGGCAACGTTTAATCCATTTTGTATTCCAAATTTTAACATACGATATTTCCACTTGCAAAATTATTAAATTTCAATCTTAATAAGTTTCACAAAAATAAGTTATAACTAATTCAGATTATTGAGTTGTGGACTCAAAGATTACCATCATTTATGTCATTAAGGCACTTGATGACGTCTTCCTTCGAAATCGGGATTGGATTTGGATTTAGATGACCCTTGTCAGTCATTACTACATCAGCTGCCTCATCAACAGGAGCCTTTAACCTCATTTTGTCAAAGCCGATTTTTTCAATAACCTGCTTGAATTTTTCATAAAAAATTGATTTGTTGTGCTTATGTGCTATGGTGGTACATGAAGATAAAGAATACCCATGAGCAACACCCTCATTAGAAAATACGTATGATAATGCATGACCTAGTGTTGTAGAGCAATTTCCGAAACCGATACCAGAAAGCATGGAACCATACGGATAATTTTCAGGCTTGTCATTCATAATTGCATCATATAATACGTCAAACGCTTGTTTACACAACGTTCGTGTAAATTCATTTCCTAGTTTACTATCATATCCTTCTGTTGCCTGTGCACAAGCATCGCATACAGAGTTTTTGACAATTTGTTCTGGTGTACCATCCATAAAAAATGAATCAATTATAGCACGATCTGCAAGGAATCTTTTTTCAGGACCAAGAAGTTTTTTCTTGCCATCAAATTTTAAAACACAATAAGTTGTCATTTCAGCACCAGTACCAAAAGTTGTAGGAATTAAAATTTTCTCTACACCAAATTCTGCTGAGGAATATTTTACAACATCCATAGAACTTCCACCACCAAGTCCAATTAATGCAGACGGATTTTTTCCTTTGTATTCAGCCACAACAGTATTTACATCATCAATAGATGGTTCTGGTTTAACTTTATCATACAACATATAGTCTTGTATGCCCATTTTGTCTAACCACCTACCAGATATTTCAGGGGGGGCAGTTGTTACAATCAAAGCATTTTTTGGATATTCTGCTTCAGAAATAGCATCTTTACCAAACTGAATGATTTTTGGTATCCTAACTGTATACATAAATTATTGAAAACATGATTATTATTATATCTTGCAAATCTGTATAGATTTAATAATTTCTTTACAATAAACTTGCAAAATGCCAATTCAAAATTTTAAACCTTTGGCTACAAATAAAGCAAAAAAAAATGCATTACAAATATTAGAAGCTGGATTAACTACCGCAGAACCTAAGAATTTTTTGAAATTTTTTATCAACAAAAATGAAATTCATATTGGAAAAAGTCGTATAATTTTATCAAATTATGAAAAAATTTTAGTAGTTTCATATGGAAAGGCTGCAGATTCAATGGCAAAATATGTCTCTGAAATAGTAGATGTTTCACAGGGCATAGTTGTAATTCCAAAATATGCAAAATCATGTTTAACTAATAAAAATTTCAAGGTATTTTATTCAGGCCATCCTGTACCAAATAAAGAAAGTGTAAGAGCTGGAAAAGCGGTATTAAAATTTGTTAACAATCGTTCAAACAAGGATCTTATTATTTTTTTAATATCCGGCGGCGGTTCATCCTTGATTTCTGTTCCCGATGAAATTACTCTGTCTGACAAAAAACATGTTACTAAGCTTCTATTGCAGTGTGGTGCTACAATCAATGAATTTAATTGCGTAAGAAAACATCTCTCACAAATTAAGGGTGGTAAACTAGTTCAAAAAATGAACTGTGATGGCTGTGCACTGATAATGTCAGATGTTGTGAATAATGATATCTCAGTAATTTCATCAGGATGTACTTCTGCTGATAGCACAACCTCTTCTGATGCCCTAAAAATCATAAAAAAATATTCGCTAGAAGCAAAATTCCCAAAAACTGTAATTTCTCATCTAAAAAAAAATTTGTCCAAAAAAACAATTACTCAAAAAAATCTACGAATTAAAAATAAAATCATAGCAACTAACCGGAATTGTTTAGACTCTATGGTTTCCAAATCACAAGTTTTAGGGTTCAAGGTTATAGTTAGCCCTATAATTCAACATGATGTTGTAATTTCTGCAAAAAGACTTGTAAAAATGATTCCAAAGAATAGAAGATCTTGCATAATCTTTGGCGGTGAGCCAACAGTTAATGTAAAGGGAAAAGGAAAGGGTGGGCGCAACCAAGAATTAGTTCTACAAATCCTAAAACTAATACATCATTCTAATCAGAATTTAATAATTTCTTCGATTGGGACAGATGGAATCGACGGTAATACAAAATATTCTGGTGCATTGATTGAAAATAATTCGTACAATCCAGAAGAAATTACTCATTATTTGAAAAATAACAACTCTAATTTATTTTTCAAAAAATATGGCGGATTAATAAAAACTGGTTATACGCATACTAATTTAATGGATATTGGTTTGATTTTAAAATACTAGTGCTTATGTCCAAGACTCTTTGTCTTTTTTCCAGATGATTTTTCCATCAATGTATGTATGATCTTTTTCCTCAAATACAGTGTGCCATTTTCCATTATGTGGAAAAATTTTGTTTAGATCATTGACTTTGTTGTTTGTAGGAGCTTTGTTCATCAAAGCACCCCATCTCATATTTGGGACCTTTGGTAATATTTCATTGATGTCCTTCATGCATTTGAATTCATAAATTCTTATTTAAAAATCATTGTTTGATTCTATATTCAGCTCGATCTTAATTCTATTTAGCTGAAACATGATTCAAAATAATTGGAATTAACGTATAAGTACTGATGCCGGATTTTCATCACTATCAATTAGGTGGTAATTTACAACAAGTTTTCTTTGTTTAATGAAAAGATTTATGAAATGAATTTTGTCATTAATTATTTGATCAGATATTTTATGCTTTGAACTAAGAATATCATACATTTTTTTGGAGTCACACATGACATTCACTGTATCTCCGTCTTTTATGGTATATACTCCAACACTCCAATAGATTCCAGCATGCAAAGCAATGAATTTTGACTGTTCTTCATTTTTTACGTCCAGCTTGTATCCTGAAGTATATGCTGGTGGGTGCACCCTAAACTCCTTCGTAATCTGATTGCCTGTTTGAACTATCCATGAAATTTTAGTTTTAGTTCCATCAAGGAATAATTTGTGCTCCAACTGTCAATCAAAAGGGTGTTTTTTGTCTATATATTTTGCATTTATGATTTAATGATCAACATTTAAAGAATTGTCCATGCTAGAATCTCATACATTTTTTACTAATATGGTAGATGAACTTGTAGAATTTTCTGAACATGATCCTGAGTTATCAGATGGCATTAAATGGCTTGATGGGCAGGCACAAAAAAAGGGACTCTCATTTTATGATATGGTTTTTGAAATCTTATACAAGCATGATGTTAATTCAAAAGCAAAGGATTGGCTTAATTCTCGAAATTAACACTTATTTTATTTTTTTACTCTTTTTTCTATAGGAACATAATCAATGCCTTGTGGTCCAGCATATTTTCCGACATATACAGCCTTTGGTCTATATAACATTGGTTTTGGTGCTGCTTCTGCAAATTTTTCCTCAATTACATGCGCTGCCCATCCAGCAGCCCTTGACATAGCAAAAACTGGCGTGTTAAGATCCATTGGGATGCCTAGCATATAATAAACTGAAGCGCTATAAAGATCTACATTTGGAAAAATTTCTATTCCCTTAGTTTTTTTCATCATGTCCACCGTAGTCTGTTCCACTTTGTTTGTTATATTGTACCATGGCTGTCCAGTTTTTTCTGACAGACGTTTTGATAATTCCTTAAGAACTTGTGATCTTGGATCTATAGTTTTGTATACAGCATGACCCATCCCCATAATTCTTTCATTCCTAGCAAATTTTTCTTTGATATAGGATTCGACGTTATCCTCATTCTCTATTTCAAGAAGCATTCTCATTACTTCATAATTAGCACCTCCATGTAATTCTCCACTTAATGCCCCTACTGCAGCGCTGGCAGCAGAATACATATGTGCACGTGTTGATGCAACTTCCCTAGCAGCAAATGTAGAGGCATTAAGAGTATGTTCTGCATGTAGAATCAGGCAAACGTCAAATATTTTTTCTATTTCCGGTTCTGGTTTGTCACCAGTTAACATGTATAAAAAATTGGCCGCGTGGTTAAGATTTGAATCTGGATGTACAATCTCCTGCTTGCTACGAATTCTTTGCCAACTGGCAATAATTGTAGGAATCTTAGCTATAAGGTTGATAGCCCTTTCATAACTTGCGTCTTTACTTGAAAACTCTTCATCATAGTAACCACCAAAAGCTGCAACAAATGCCTGTAAGGCATCCATCGGATCTGCATCAATTCGCCAATTGCCCATATTAATCTGCATTTGCTTTGGAATAGTTCTTGCCTTGGATAGACTGGCTCTAAAATCATCGTATTCATCTCTAGTTGGTAATTCATCATGTAATAGAAGGTAACAAGTTTCTTCATAGTTGGAGTTTTTAGTTAAATCCAAAATATCAAAACCACGGTAAATCAGCTTACCTTTTTGCCCATCAATAAATGAGATTCTTGTGTCAGCAACCTCAATATTTCTCAGCCCAATGTTTTTTGTATCCATAATTTACTTATGAAAATTGCATTTTTAAATTTTCTACTTCAACTACGTTTTGAAAATTCAGTATTTTGTCTAATCTGTTAATTCATGAAATTATAACGTGATTTTTAGCTAAATTGACATGTCACCAGAAGAGCGCAAATTAATGCAAATTATAGATAAAATCATTATTGAGGGGGATCCTAAAAAATTAGCAGAGATACAACAAATCGACATAAACACTCAGCTTGATGGGGTTTGGTTTTATGATATTTGTACTTCAATCGAACAAGTGTCTGAAAAACCTGATATCAAAATAAACAAATTTAAAAAAAAATAGCAAATTACCATTCTTGATTTAAATGAGGGTTGATCTGACGTATCGCAAATATGCCAATTAAATTAATTAAAAAATCAGTGCAAAAAAAAACATTGGTAAACACTAAGAAATCAAGAAGAACAAAAACCATTTGCGTTTCGCATAAAGAAGATGCAGATGGTATTTCTTCTGCGGCATTAATTAAACAAGTATTTGGTGGAGATTGCGTGCTTGTTGACTATCCTGGGATGATGGACGCATTAGAATTATTACGTAATGATCAATCCTTAAAAAAATTATTTATTTGTGATCTGGGGTTGAACAAACAAAATACAGATCCTTTTGTATCCCTACTTGCTGAATTAATTAAAAAACGCATTTCTGTGACATACATAGATCACCACGACCTTGATTCAAAGGTTATTACTAAACTCAAAAAAATTAAAGTGAAACTAATTCATAATACAACTGAATGTACTGCAACCCTTGTGTATGATGCATTTAGGAAAAAATTACCAGAGCATTCTTCGTTTATTGCTACATGTGCGGCAATAACTGATTACATGGAAGAAAGGCCTATAGCTACAAAACTTTTACAGATGTATGACAGGCAATTTGCATTAATCAATGCTACTGTTTTAACTTATAATATCGTAGGACACCAAAAAGATCTTGATTATCTTTTATATTTGGTTGATGAATTAAGTGAATCGAAATATCCTCACGAAATTCCGAATACATTTGAATTTGCTCAAATTCAAGTTGGGAAACTTGCTGAGATTATATCAAAAGTTAAGGAATCAATGAAAATTTTAAAAAACTTAGCCTATATGGAAATACTTGATTCTGGAGCAAGTGGCGCTGTAAACTTTGTACTTGGGCTTTCAGGAAAGCATGTCGGTATTGCGTATAAGGAAAGAACTGATCATGGAATATATGCTGTTTCAGTAAGAGGTTCTCGTTCATGCAAAGTACACCTTGGCAGATTAGTGTCTTCTATATCTACTGAACTTGGTGGTTCTGGTGGTGGACATGATAAAGCATGTGGGGCTGTAATTCCAAAAGACAAAATTAAAAAATTTGTGTCGAAAATGAATTCACAATTGGAAAGCAGTTAAACCTAAAACTTACGACTGAAATCAAGCAAGTGTAAAAAATTTAACTATATCTTTTACAGATATTTACTCTTTAGACTGGCTTTGTATAATTAAAAGAAGGTTGTTAAGGTAATTTAGATGAATATGGCACCACAAGAATTAGAAAAAAACGCTAGCCAGTTTGCTACAGCCGCGATAAAATATGATTCTCAGGGAGCACGGGGAATGGCTGTTACTCATTATCAGAAGGCTATAGATTCATTACTAAAATTAATGCATCTTTATCCTGATAGTAAACTAAACAAAATATACACAGAACGAATGAAATCATACAAGACCAGAATCGAGGTACTTCAGGCTAATGGTATTGGTATTGAACCAACAGTTGATCCTACAGCATCACCACAGGAACAAAAAGCAAGTCTATCCAAGAACGCACAAAATAATTTTGATGATATGGTAATGAGAGAAAAGCCTGAAGTTAAATGGCGTGATGTCGTTGGTATTGATGATGCAAAAAACGCATTACGTGAATCAATAGTTTATCCCACAAAAAGAGGTGATCTTTTTCCATTGGGTTGGCCAAGAGGAATCTTATTGTATGGTCCACCAGGTTGCGGTAAGACAATTCTAGCTGCGGCAACCGCAAATGAGTTGGATGGTTATTTCATCAATGTGGATGGCTCATCTATGATGAGTAAATGGCTGGGTGAAGCAGAAAAAAATGTTTCAAGATTATTCAAAATGGCACATAGTTATGCAGAAAGGGAGGGTAAACCTGTGATTTTATTTATTGATGAACTTGATTCTCTGTTAGGTGAGCGAACAAATGAAATTGGTGGTGAAGTAAGATCCAGAAATCAGTTTTTAACAGAAATGGATGGAATCAACAGTAAGGGAAAAGATACCAAATTGTATGTCATTGGTGCAACTAATAAGCCTTGGAGTCTTGATCATCCATTTTTACGCAGATTCCAAAAAAGAATTTATGTTTCCTTGCCATCAGTTGAAGCCAGAGAAAAACTTTTTTTCCTTTATACAAACCCGCTAAAACTTGATAGCAAAGTACGTCTTCATACATTGGCATCTATTTTTGATGGATACAGTGCAAGTGATATCAAGGATATATGTCAGGCCGTTCAGCTTAAAGTTGTCAATGAAATGTTTCAATCATCTCAATACAAGGAACCAATAGATGGTGAAGCACCATCTAAACCAGCTGATATAGGAATGAAGGACTTTAGGGAAACTATGACACGACGAAAGCCAAGCGTGTCTATGGATATGATTAGAGCTTACTACAAATGGAGTGAGCAATTCAAGGCATTATAATCATAAACTGCCAAAAATTTCACTTCGATTATTTATCACAAAAAACTTACATTATCTTTTTAACCAAATGTTAACATCCTGAATAGTATGGGCAAAAAAAACCAAAATGGTTCTAAGAAAATAGTAATCGCACTTGGTGGAAATGCCATTTTGCAAAAAGATCAAATTGGCACACATGAAGAACAGCAAGAAAATATCA
This sequence comes from Candidatus Nitrosopelagicus sp., assembly GCA_012964965.1. The sequence goes on along the minus strand of DTTB01000008.1, from coordinate 8,039 downwards.
AAAAAACGGCAAAAAGTATTGCCTCTGTTGTTCTAGGTAAACACCGGTACAAAGTTTCTGTTATTACTCATGGTAATGGACCACAGGTAGGAAATTTACTTCTTCAACAGGAATTTGCAAAGAATATGCCTAATCTGCCGATGCACACGGTTATAGCTATGACGCAAGGCCAAATTGGATATATGCTGCAACAGGCACTCCAAAACGAGTTTTTAAAATTAAAAAAAAATAAAAAAGTTGTAAGTTTTATTACTCAAACACTAGTATCTAAAAATGACCCAAAATTTGGTAAGACTTCTGCAAGTAAGCCTATAGGTCCTTTCTTAACAGAGACTGAGGCAAAAAAATTAAGGGATAAGACAGGCTATATTATTAAGAAGGTAAAACCTACTGGGGAAAAAACGTGGAGAAGGGTAGTTGCATCTCCAAAGCCGCTAGAAATTGTTGAGTTAGACATGCTGAAAGAATTCATTGAGGATGATTCCTGTTTGCCGATTGCTGGTGGTGGCGGTGGAATTCCCGTAATCAAGAGTGGCTCTAGTTTTGAGGGAATAGACTGCGTGGTTGATAAGGATTATGTTGGAGCTTTGATTGCAAAATCGATTGGGGCTTCGGTACTTTTGATTCTAACAGACGTAGATAAAGTAAAATTGAATTATGGCAAGTCGAATGAGAGTGACTTGGATGCCATCACTGTAAAAACTGCCAAAAAGCTTCTAAAAGAAGGACAATTTTTGGAAGGAAGTATGAAACCAAAGGTACTGGCAACGATAGATTTCTTAGAATCTGGAGGAGATATGGGTATTATCACATCTCTTGACAATGCCCTAGCAGCATTAAATGGCAAAGCTGGTACAATTATTTCAAAAAATTAAATTTAATTAAATTATGTTAGGTAGTAACGATTCGTTGCCTATTATTGTACCATCAAGTGTCAGAATTTTAGCCTCCAATACTTCACTCTTATCTAATATTGGTGAAATTGACTTTTTATAGAATTTTTTATTGACTGTGTAAAAGTGTTTGTTAAATGTTGGTATAATTATTATTTCTAATTTCCCAGTTTTTGATGGAAAAATTTTTTGTTTATTACATTTCATCGTAACCCAAACTCTTTTACCATTGATAATAGATTTCTCTTGGAAAAAAACAGGGTGAACGTGACCCATTATGATTTTATTCACTGATGAAAAATTTTCTGTTGGAATTGTATGACCATGTGTTAATAATGCATCTTCAATAATTATTCCCTTTGAGGTAGCAAGTGAAATCCCTTCTGGAATTAATTTTTCTATATTAGCATCATGATTACCCGGTATTATTGTCACGCTAATCTGCTTCTTGATTTTTTCTAAAAAAACTGGCACATCATTCCATTCTGTTTTCGTTATAGATTTTATTCCAGATTTTATATCGCCAAGAAGAATTAACGTATCAGGTTTTGTTTTAACCAGAATTTTTTCAACTTCTTTTATTGATTCGTTTACTGTTGTGTTTTTTCCTAAAAATATGTTATTTTGTGATAAATTACCTTCAAATCCTAGGTGTAAATCTGTTATAACTAAATTTTTTTCCTTACCTTCAATTATGAGAGCTGGATAATTGTTAACTAATCTGGTTTGAACCATTAAAAATATAATCATCCAATTTAATTAAATCCTTGTGAGTTTACAATTTGAAAAGATAAATTCCGTTTTATCTGAAAAACGTATTAAACTGCATATTTTTGAACCAAGTAATAGAAAGATTTGGACAGTTGTGGGAACGGAAAAAGAATATTGGTTAGATCCATACTTAGATTTCTGTTCTTGTCCTGGATATTATTTTAACAATGAATGTTACCATTTAGATACATTGACGGTTGCTATTGAAGTTGATAAAGGAGTAATTGAGCCAAAAAAGCTTGATTTGGCAAAAAATAAAATAGAAATAATTACGTTCTCAGATCATGAATATGAAGATTTTATTGCCGGTTTACTTTCTGATTTATAGTAAATGAACAATTATTAATTCTGACAGTTTTTTACACAAATAAAGCCTCTTTCTTGAGATTCTTGAAGACCATATCTGTCAGGAATAATACCTACACTGTATTTCATTTGATCATCATACGGAATATCAAATTGTGTTGTAACAGTAACAGAATTGTTTGGTTCAAGATCTATTAATGATAATTCATTATCTCCATATCCAATAAACACTGCATCATATTTTGTATTATAAGAGTCAAGAAGATGAAACTGACCTCCCGTAATTCTTACTGTTTCAGTACCCACATTATGAGCAGTAATCTGAATTTGAAAATAAATTCCATCAGGTGTTTCGCTTGTTGAAATACCTTTTATTATCAAGTCTTTTTCAAATTCAAGGTATTCGCTTTTTTTTTCTAAAATTTCATAATATGAAACAAATTGTACGTCAAATTCTACACCGCCAACTTGTACAAGTTCTCCTGATTCTGAAGTTACGTCGATAGTCAAATTATCCATAAACCAAAACATTGAAACACTAATTGAGCCTATTACTACTCCAAGTAGAACTAGTGTGCCAAATCCTATCATTTCTGTAAATCAAATAATTTTGCATTAATTTATGTATTCTAAACTTTGATTATTTTTGATTTTACCAGATACTCAATTCCTTTGATAAATTCATTATCTGATATGAGTCCTTTTGACCACCATCCAGCATTATTTTTAATCCATGGTGGAATACTGTCTGATGATTCAACAGTAGTTTGTACTTTTTCAATTTTAATTATTCCCTTTTGAATCATGTATTCAATTCCCTTTACAAAATCAGAATCGCCTATTTGATCTTCGGCCCACCAACCCGCATTATTTTTAATCCAGTCTGGTATGGAAGTTTCTTCAGGCTGAACATTTTTTTGACCTAGCGTATCGGAAGCTTCGAAGATCTGCACATGATAAACTGGACTATCTGCAACGAAGATTTTATTATCTGAAATTGCTATGCTATGTGGACGCTCAAATTTTTCATGTATCACATTAGAGCTAAGCATGGTTACAAAATTTCCATCAATATCAAATATCTGAATACGATTATTTCCTAAATCCGTGACAAAAATTTTTTCCTTCCAAACTACAATATCTTGTGGATATTTCAATTCCCCATTATCACTACCTTCAGATCCAAAATTGAATAAAAAATTACCAGCAAGGTCAAAAACCTGAACCCTGCTTACAAATGGTTCAACTATGAAAATTTTATCATCGTATATATCAAATTTATATGGCTTTTTTAGCTCGCCATCTCCCTTACCTTCAGAGCCAAATTTGGAAATAAAATTACCATCAATATCAAAAATTTGAATACGGTGGTTGTCAGAATCTACAACATAAATTTGATTTTTGTAAAATTTTATGTCTTGTGGGCAATCAAACTGTCCATCTAATTTACCTTTGGAACCGAACTTGAACAAAAAATTACCATCAAGGTCAAAAACCTGAATACGATAATTAGAAGAGTCAGCTACAAAAATTTTATCTTCTGACACATCAATTCCTTTTGGTTTTTGAAATTGGCCATCCTTAGCTCCCAGTGAACCAAATTCTGTAACTAGATTACCGTTTCTGTCGTATATTATTCCAGGCGATGAATATTGGTATCCCTTTATTTTATTATCACCGGGAACAACAACAAAAATTTGCCCATCTGAAGCTGCGATAGTGTAAGGAAAAAAGATAGTTGTAGCTGAACTTTTTGGTGTCATACCGCCTCCACCACCACCACCACCACCACCACCTCCGCCCCAGCCAAAGGCAGATTGAGATGGCAAGACAATTAGTGACAACATCAAAACACTCACCACAATAATAATGAGTAATGGGCTTCTCAAGATCTCAAATTATATGTTATACCAAGATATTATGTTTTATTGGTGAAAATCACATGAAGGCTGCAGTAGTAAAAAGTAATTCGATAATTGAAATAATAACTATGGAAAAACCACCTCTAGGCTCATATGACATTCTTGTTAAGATGCAAGCGTGTGGGATTTGTGGCTCAGATGTTGAAAAAGTATTTGGAAAATATGGTCAGCCTTCTATGAGACTAGGGCATGAACCTGCTGGAATAGTTACTCAAATTGGTTCAGATGTATCAAATTTCAATGTTGGTGATCGTGTGTTTACTCATCACCACGTCGCATGTTACTCCGATGATTGTCATGAGTGCAGCCGTGGGAATGAAACTATGTGTAAAAAATATTATACTTCAAATCTCGAACCATGTGGTTTAGCGGATGAATATGTAGTTCCGGAGTGGAACATAAACCATGGCGGTGTATTGAAGATTCCTGATAACATTTCATTTGAAGAGGCGGCTATGATTGAACCACTTGCATGCTGTATTAGAGCTTGGAACAAGTTTGAACATCAAAAAGGTGATTCTGCAGCTATACTAGGTGTGGGTCCAACTGGAATTATGCATGCCATGCTTGCCAAGTTTTTTGAGTTCAGGAAAGTGTTTTGTTTAGACTTGAATGATTTTCGCTTAGGTTTTGCAAAAAAATTTGAAACAATAACAATTCGCTCTGATGATCCTAATGCATTAGCACAAATAAAATCTGAAACAGATAATCAAGGTGTTGATGTTGTTATTGTGGCTACTGGTAGTTTGAAGGCATTACAAGACGCTGTTAATTTTGTTAGAAAAGGTGGTACAATTGTTATGTTTGGTGTACCAAGTAAGGGGGCAATGATTGACCTTGATATGAGTATTATTTATTCAAAGGAAATCACTATTGTCAGTACCTACGCTGCATCAGACTTTGATACAAAGGAGGCGCTTGAGAAAATATCAAACAAAAAAATCAATGTTAAACAGTTAATCACTCACAAATATCAATTAGATGAATGTCAGAAAGCCTTTGAACATGCAAGATCAGGTCAGAATGCAATGAAAATTATCATAAATAATTAAGAAAGGCTTATGAAAGGTAAATTACTTATTCACAAATCGAAGTAAAAATGGATTGGGGTTTACAAAATAGAATTGCTCAGATTATCAAACCAACTGATAATCGGGCACTAATGTTAGCGGTTGATCATGGATATTTTCTTGGTCCAACAGAAAAACTGGAGGTGCCCAGAAAAGCGATATCGCCATTACTCAAGTATTGTGATTCATTGATGTTAACAAGGGGTGTGCAACGAACTTCTGTTAATCCAAAATTTCCAACTCCAATTGTTTTACGAGTATCTGGGGGTTCTAGTATTATAGGCGCTGATTTATCAAACGAAGAAATTACTGTTAGCATGAAAGATGCTATCAGACTTAATGCTTGTGCTTTAGCTATGTCTATTTTTGTTGGATCTAAATATGAAAAACAGACAATTGTAAATCTTGGAAAACTAGTTAGTGAAGCCGAGGAATTTGGAATTCCAGTTTTAGCTGTTACAGCTGTTGGTAAAGAAATAGGACAAAAGGATGAACGCTATCTGTCTCTTGCATGCAGAATTGCCGCTGAGCAGGGAGCCCACATTGTGAAAACATATTATTGCAAGAATTTTGAAAAAGTTGTAGAGTCATGCCCGGTACCAATTATTATCGCCGGTGGTAAAAAAATACCAGAACGCGATGCACTTGAATTAGCATATAATTCGATTAAAAGTGGCGCTGTGGGTGTTGATATGGGACGAAACATCTGGCAATCTGATAATCCTGTACCTATGATCCGTGCTGTTCGCTCTATAGTACATGGTAATTCTAATGTTAACGATGCTTACAATTTATACAAAAAACTTTGTCAGCCAAAGCCCAAATCACCTAAAGCACAGAAATAATTTTTAGCGAAAATCATTCAAAAGTTTTATCAAGATGGAAATGCACAATTTTCCAACCATCTTTCATGATTAAAACAAATGTTGCTCTTCCATTAATTGTAATATGTGTACCTGTGAATGCTTTATTGTCTACTAACATACCTTTTTGCATTAATCTAAATTTTACAATCGCAATATTTCCAAATATGCTGGTTATTGGATCTATTATTTTATATTCATAATCTGAAATACTTGAAAATCTTAATTCCTCTAGCACAATTGTATCAGAATAATTTTTTAAATTATATGGCGGGACATCGCTAAAACTAGAAAACATAGAATCATTTAGCTGAATTTCTCTCAATTTAGAAAAATTTTTTGTTTTACCTACATTGAAAAAACTTTCAATAACCTTGATAACTTCTTTTTCTGCCAAAACATTGTTCAATACTGTTCAAAAAAGAATGTTTATTAGTGAATCTATTGTTCTGTAGTTACTAATGGAAAAAATCAGTTCAATTAGCATTGTAAGTATTTTGTTGCTAGTTGACCTGAAGCTGTAAATTTACAGCCAAATTTTTAACACGATTAAAATTATGGTGTAGATGATGAATGAGAAAATGGAAATTATGAATGGTGGAAAAGCGCTTATGAAGGCGTTGGAGAAGGAAGGCGTTAAACAAGTCTTTGGCTTACCGGGAGGTGCAAATCTTCCTATGTATGATGAACTTTACAAAAGTAATATTCGTCATATATTAGTCAGACATGAGCAATCTGCTGCACATATGGCTGATGGTTTCGGCAGAGTTAGTAGAAAACCAGGTGTTTGTTTTGCAACATCAGGACCTGGATCAACTAACTTGTTAACTGGAATTGCAACAGCACAAGCAGATTCTGCACCAATGGTTGCTGTTACTGGCCAAGTTCCAGTAAAAATGATTGGTCGTGATGCATTTCAAGAAAGTGATATAATAGGAATGTCAAACCCATGTGTAAAATATGCATTTCAACCAAGAACACCTGAAGAAATTCCTGAAATTGTAAAAAAAGGATTTTACATTGCGGAAACTGGTAGACCAGGTCCTGTGTTACTTGATATTCCAAAAGATGTTCAACAAAATGAAGCAGAAATTACTTTTCCAGAGGAAGTAAAAATGCCTGGTTATCATCCATGGACTGATGTGGATATCACCAATATTGAAAGGGCTATAGACTTGCTTCTTTCTTCAGAGAAGCCAATAATTTTAGCTGGAGGCGGAACAATAATTTCTTCAGCATTTGCAGAACTCCAATCTATTGCTGAGATGTTAATGATTCCAGTTGTTACAACATTCAAGGGTAAGGGCTCCTTTCCAGAGAACCATCCACTCTCTCTTGGTCCCATTGGAATGCATGGTCATGCCGAAGCTAATAAAATTATGACTGAAGTAGACTGTGTTTTAGCTATAGGAACAAGATTTTCAGATCGTTCTGTTGGAACATTTGAAGAATTTGAACGTAATTTGAAGATTATTCATATGGATGTAGATCCAGCAGAAATTGGAAAGAACCAAACAACACAAGTTGCCGTTGTAGGTGATGTTAAAGCATCATTACGGGTAATGCTCAAAATGCTTGTCAAAAAAGCATTTAAAAAATCTGAAGATAACAAATGGCTGAAACATGTTAATGAAGTAAAGGACTATTGGCGTGAAAATCTAAAATTACATCCAGGTGAAATGTCAGCAGCCAAAATTTTAAGGAAATTAAGAGAAGTACTTCCTAAAGAATCAATTGTCACCACTGAAGTTGGTCAGCATCAAATGTGGGCATCCTTATTCTTTGATGTAATACATCCTGGTACATTCTTTAGCTCTACTGGACTTGGAACAATGGGATGGGGTTTCCCAGCATCGATTGGTGCTAAAGTAGCACGTCCTGATGTACCAGTTTTGGATATAGCTGGTGAAGGCAGTTTTAACATGACAGAAAACTCACTTGCAACATCAGTATTAGATAATATTCCAGTAATTGTTTTTCTTGTAAACAACTTTTCGTTAGGTATGGTTGCGCAATGGCAGCGAACATTCTACGAAAGGCGCATGATTGGGATTGATCTAAAAAATTGTCCAGATTACGTTAAATTAGCAGAATCATACGGTGCACAGGGTATAAGAGCCCAGTCACTAGATGAGTTAGAAAAAGCTATCAAGACTGGTCTTAGCAGTGACGTAACAACTGTGATTGACATACCGATAGATCCAGAGGAGGATG
>DTTB01000007.1 GCA_012964965.1 Candidatus Nitrosopelagicus sp. | reverse complement strand
TCGTAGTACAGTGGTTAGTATAGGGGATTGTGGATCCCCGGACAGGAGTTCGATTCCCCTCGAGGGCCCTTTTTTATTACTAGAAAATTCCGAATTTGCTAGATTCCATCTCTTCTTTAATTGCCAGCTTTGCCTTTAGGTTTTTTTCTTGTATTTTTTGCGAAAACCACTTTAGAAATTTCTTTTCCAAACTTTTTCCCTTTAATTTTTGAAAATCTTCACCTAATTGATCAGCCAGTTTTTGGATCAACATTCTGTTTATTGAAACAACGTAAAAATGCCAGCCAAATGCAAATTCGGAATCTGTAATACGAAATTCATTTTCCTCATGAACCATTTCTTCAACAGTTGTTAGTATAGAGCTGATCCCATTGCTTGATTGGTCATAGTTAGTTGCAGAAACATTAATGTTAATTCGCTCTTCCATGACTAATTAAATTAAATTCAAAATAAAAGGATGGTGTTATTTTAGCAAGTGTTCAACTTCAATACCAAAAAATGTCTTTAATATTCCCATATAGTTTTTGATGGGTTCTGGAATTTCATTTCCACATGCAATTCCAAGGTTTTTTGCGTTAATCCAAATTATTAATGACTGTAAAATTGTCAAAAATCTGTCATTTTCTGAATTCAATGAACCAATTGCTTTAGTATATCTCTCCGCATATTCCCAGGCAGTAACAAAATCAATGCATTTGGTATCAAAAATTGCTAAAAGTTGTTCTTTAAGGTCAGCAGATTTGAAAGGAACTGTATTTATGATGTACGGAAAATCAACTTTCGCAGGAAGACACCCAGGAAGCGGACCCCAAATCGTAATTATTCTACTACCGTGTTGTAAGCTTTCGAATTTTTTCATCATCGTTTCTATTATATCATTGTCAGTAAACCAAAAAAGAACAACAGTAGCATCGTTAATTTTTGCCGTCTTAATATCTTCGAATAATAATTCTATATTCTTCAAATTCTTTTTTTTAAGAAGTTTTTCCGCTTGTTGAATATTTTCTTTGTTATTTTCTACCCCTACAGCTTTTTTTACATTAAATTCCTCTGACGCTATAGCAATTCCTTTACCATCACCACAACCCAAGTGATAAAAAATATCTTTTTCATTCAGATCCAAAAATTTAAAGATCCTTCTAAAGGAATATTCAGGAAGTTGAACATTATCTCCAGAAATTATATTATTTGGTAGGGATTTCAGAAATTCTTCAATCTTCACAGACAATTGTAAACATTCAGATTTATTCCCTTATATTTTCTAACATTGATACAATTTGCCATAAAGAAGTTCTAACATAACTTGGCATATTAGGATCTTGCGTTATATCATCAAGCAAGCTAGTCGTATTTGCTGCACGTACAGACATAGAATATTCCTCAGATTTTAATTCCTCTAGTAGACTTGTAATACTTTTTCTAATATTCCTTGGTGTAGAAGGGCTAGTAGCTAACTGATTCAAACTTGACATCGCATTATCAAGAAATTTTATATTTTCCTCTTTGCTTACCATATTACAATTTATACCTTATATCTTTAATTTAAAGCCTATATCTCTACAAAGATATTTTCAGATTCAATTACTATTTTGTATGATTTCAAATCCTTAATTTCTGCTGGAAATTTTATTAATTTTCCATTTTTGCAGTCAAATTGTGCACCATGCCAATCACAAGTGACTATTGAGCCCTCAAGTTTTCCCTCTGAAAGACTAGCTCCAGAATGAGTGCAAGTATCATCGATCGCAAAGTAATTTCCATCAACATTTGAAACAATAATCTCTTTTCCACCAACTGTAATTTTTTTCATTTGACCTGATACGATTTCAGTTGTTTTACATGCAATGATTTTTACCACGTTTTAATCAGTAAATCTTACAGTATTTTTAATTTTTCCCAGTTTTTCTATCCCCATCTCTATCTCGTCTCCATCTTTAAGAAATGGGATATCTGGATTATTCAAGGCTACACCTTCTGGCGTTCCAGTTGCAATTATGTCCCCTTTTTCTAAAGTCATTACCTTACTTAGTTTAGATATAATAGATGGTATCTTTATGAACATGTTTTTTGTAGATGAATCCTGTCTGACGTAACCATTCACTTTGGTTGTAAGCCGTAAATCTTGTGGATCTGTAACCTCATCTACGCTTGTTATCCAGGGACCACTTGGTGCAAATGTATCAAAAGATTTTCCACGCGTAAATTGTTTGTCATGCATTTGAATGTCTCTTGCAGAAACATCGTTGAAAGTCATATAGCCAAAAGTATACTCTTTTGACTGGCTTTCATCTATGTTTTTACACGTATTACCAATTATAACAGCAAGTTCAATTTCATAATCTAACTTCTTAACAAATTTTGGGCATTTTATTTCCGATTCTGTTCCACATAGAGATGTTCTAGGCTTAAAAAATATTACTGGATCTTTTGGAGATTCAAGGTTCTGCTCTTTTGCGTGATTTGGGTAGTTAAAAGTAAGACAGATTATTTTAGAGGGGTTTGGTATAGGAGAAAGCAGCCTAAATTTTTCAAGCTTATCTTGAAATGACATGTTGTATATCTTATCTTTAACCTCATTATACCAACCATTAAAAAGAAAATCTTTGATGGAAGGAGGAAGTGGGACACCAGTTTCATAGGTTATGTTTTCTTTTGTTGCAACATTACCATCTTTTATTACACCATAGGTTTCTTTTCCGTCCCGTATCAATCTTGCAATTTTCATATCTTGTTATTTGTGAGTGTAAATAGCCTGATTAGCAGAATCTTTTCGGCAATATCCAAACCTAACAAATTGTATTTCTGCTCCATCTTTTAATTCCAAATAATGCGGTTCCGTGTACACATCAATTTCTTCCAAACTTCCTTCGTTAAATTTATCATCAATAAACAGTTGTTGCGGTATGAGAATTTTTAATTTATGAGCAGAACTTTGAGAAACCCATTGAACTTTTCTGAAATCCACATTATGATTATCACCAATAAATTCTGCAGTAATCTCCGAATTCACAGATGTGATTTTTATGTTACCCAGTCCCATTAAGCGGAGTTGATCTCCAATATTGAGATCTTCAACATCTTCTGTTGATAAAAAAATATTAGCATCCACATTAATTTGCCTAGTTCCCATGTCGTTAGATGGATGGTTAGGTAGTTCCACAACAGAATTAGGCAAATTACTAACTGTCAGTGTTTTAGGGTGTTTTACCATGAATAATCTTATACTATTTTTATCAATGATTTTTCGATTAAATGCTTCAAGAGAATCAAATGGCGCTAAGGTATCGGCTTTTGTTAGGCTTAAAGATAATATGAATTTTCTAATCGCTTCTGGAGTTATACCGCGTCGATTTAGAGCTTCCAGCGTTGGTAATCTTGGATCATCATACCACGAAACTTTTCCTTCGTCTATCAAAGGTCTTAAGATTCTTTTTGATACCGGCATACCCTTGAATTCTAACCTTGAAAATTCCATCATTTTAGGTTTTTTCATATCTAGGGCATCCAGTATTGCATAGTATAATTCGTTTCTCAATTCATACTCTTTACTTCGTAAGGCATGAGTTATACCATCCGTATAATCTTCAACAGCAACTGCAAAATCATAACTTGGCCACACTCTGTATTTTTTCTCCAAAAGCGGATGTCGTTCATCAATGATTCTAAAAAGTACAGGATCTCGCATTACAGTATTCTTAGATTCCATATTTCCACGAAATCTAACAATTGCTTCGCCAGGTTTGTATCTGTTGAACATTTTTTCCCACATCTCTTCGTTTTGTTTGATATCCCCCATACTACATTTGCAGGAAACCATATCCTTCCTGTTTTTGCTTATGGCATCGCGTTTACACGTACAAACATATCCTTGGTTTTTTCTTATCAGCTCCAAGCATTTGTCGTAAAGCAATTCAATATCATCAGAGGTATTTTTTTTCTCATCGAAATTTATCCCAAGCCAATCTAGTCCAACTTTTATCGCAGCCCAATATTCCAATCTAGTATCCTCCGGATTGGTATCATCAAATCTCAGAACAAGCTTTCCACCATACATTTTAGCATATTCCTCGCTGATTATGGCTGCTTTTGCGTGACCAATGTGAGGATAACCATTTGGTGCTGGTGTAAATCTAGTTACAACTTTTCCCTGCTCAGCATCTTCTAAGGGCGGCAACCCCTCTCTTTCCTCTTTTACCTTTTCTTTTACATCAAGTATTTCAGGGAAATCATTCTGTATCTGAGTTTTTTGTTCTTCAATCGACATGCCATTAACCTGAGAAACGATAGAGGCAATTTCAGGAATAGCCTCTTTAACATTGTTTTTTAGTTCAGGTATTGTTCCTAAAGATTTTGACAGGACAACTTTGTCTTTTGTCTTAC
>DTTB01000006.1 GCA_012964965.1 Candidatus Nitrosopelagicus sp. | reverse complement strand
GAGATGCAAAAAGTATACGATGAGCTAAACACCGCAGAATCGGGTGATCTGATTACGCTTGGCAGTCCACAGCTTGGACTTGAGGAGATGACAGACCTTGCAGCAATGCTAAAGGGAAGATCATTCAAGAAAAGATGTCTGATATTTTGTCCTAGGGCGATTCAGGAGCAAGCACGACACCTAGGATATGCTGGTCAGCTAGAAACTGCGGGTTGTGAGTTATTGTCTGACTGCTGCACATGTCTAACTCCACTAGTTACCAAGAAGGATGCTGACAGTGTTACCACAAACAGCATCAAGGGTGCATATTATTTGAAAAATTCAAACGGCTTGGACGTAAATCTAAAGCCGTTATCAGAGATAGTGAGGGATGAAACAAGATGACTGAAAAAACAATTGTAAAGGGAAATGTAACAGGAAAAGTTCTCAAATCTAGTCAGCCAATCAACTTTCTGGGTGCTATTGACAAAAAAACAGGATCAATTACTGACAAAAAACACGATCTGTCTGGCAAATCCATCAAAGACACCATCTTACTTTTTCCCCACGGGATTGGAAGCAGTGTAGGCGCATATACAATTTATTCGCTAAAATCAAACAATGTGGCTCCGCTTGCAATGGCTTGCCAGAAGGTAGATCTTACAGTAGCATCTGGCTGTGCACTTGCAAACATTCCATTATTCATATTGTCTCCTGATGAGTATGACAATATCAAAGACGGGGATGAGATATCACTTGGCTAAGAGCGTCAGGAAGAAGAAGAGATACAAAAGCCCCTACAAGAAAAGATATCGAGAAGATTAAGACCCGGAACCAGATTCTATCACACGGCTTGGACCTGCAGGCATCACTCGCACGTATTCATCAACACTAAACGATTTGGCAATACTCTCATTAGTTGATATAAATTCAAAGCGAATTTTTTTTGCAACGTCAGCCATATCGGAGCCTTCAGGCTCTATGATGGCATAACAGACACAATTATTCTTCAGACTTGGGGGCCCGCATGTCAGTAGATAGCTTCCCTTCCGCTCAATAATGGCAACACACAGCTTCAATGTTGAAATTTTTATAAAATTGCGTTGCCCCTCAATCATAAAAGAGCCTTTAGCCATAGATTGACCGCTGGGAGCTGCCTTTTTGACCTGTTCCGGATTAACCCAATAGGCACTTGAACCGTACATTGGCTCCCTCCATACCTTACTAAAGCAAACAGTAGCATGGGCAACCTCGGTAAAGCTTACAGATGTAGCAGTATCATTATTCTTTAACAAAAAAAACGGCGAACCGGAAATTTCAGCGTGAAAGACTTTATCATTTTTTTCAAGATGCTTTCTAATTATGGCAGAGTTTGATGATGAATCACGTCCTCCCACTGCTAATACACCATCGGTTGTGTAAAACCACCTATACCGTTCAAACCAGTTTTTCTTTTTAACTTCTGTGAAACTAACAGTTTTCTTCGCGCTCTCACCTTTCTCAATCATCTTTTCTAAATCACGTTGAGTTTTTTTGATCAATTTTTCAATGGAAGATATTGCAGATTTTTGCTTTTTTGACTCATTGAATAAGGTGGATGCAATTGTTGGAAGAGACGAATTCAAATTTACCTTTATTTTTGCATCGTCAATTTTGACATATGAAATTCCTTTTTCTTTTACAATTTCTGAATTTTTATTTTTTAGTAATGTAATTATCTTGGGATCATCCATTGTTGAAGTTCCCTGGGAAAGTGATTCAAGAAGTGAGTTAGCTACATCTGCAATGCTTTGAGATTTTTCGGTTACTGTTTTAACAGCCTTCGTCTGCTCATCAAGTTTTGTTTCTAACTCTGAAATTTTTTTATCAAATGAACCACCTTGAACTGTTTTCCCCTTACTAAGAATACTTTCAGTGAAAACAATATCAAGCCCGTCCATGAAGTTAGAAATTTTTTCACAGTTTTCTCCTTTTATGGAAACAGGATTAACATCAATCTCATCATTTCTAACAATTTCAGGATCATGTTTGCCGCTTACGACATCATTGATAATCTGTGTAGCGAAATTAAATAACTGTTTTACTTCTTCGTTTGTTGTTTCTTCCCCCTTCTTTTTTGATTCAACTTTTGCTAACCTTGTTATCTCTTCAGCATACTTTCTAGGTAGCCCTAATGTTTTTCCTACCCATTTTGCCACTGGGGTTGGCGTTGATTGAACATCCTCAAAATCTTTCTCGGTCATACCCAACACATCGAAGTTGTTTTGCGGTGGAGGGATGTATTGAGAACCAACACGTAGCTGTCTATGTCTTACATCAACAGAATGTAACATGGCAAGGATCTTCATTTCACTGTTACAAATTATGATATTTCCGTCACCGAAGAGCTCTGCAATAACAACGAATTCTTTGTCAAAATAAGAAAATGTTAGATAGACAATTCTTTCAGTACCAACTTGTTTTATTTCCTTTAGTTTGAATCTAAGCAGATCGCTCCGAAAACGTCTTAGTAACTTGTTTGGTTCAATCTGCTCAATCTTCACTTTTGTCATCCAAATTCCAAAAGTGGATAGCATGAGTAAAATGTCGGGTTTTTCGGGATGATGAAATTTGAAAAGCAGACTGTTTTTCGTAATTCCATAGATATTACTAACATAGTAATCCTCGATCCTTTTACCAATATCATCGACAAGATACCTTAATTCAATCCCAGCTAATTGCATAATATCAAATAGGAATCTCTGATTATACTCTTATCGATTTTTGTTATATCAAACAAAGGTTTTAAAAATGGCGTTGCCGAGTCAACGTAGAAATTTAATTGGTTAGACATGGCAAAAAAAGAATAAGATTTGGCTCAGAAGGTAAGAAGAAGATTCCAGACTTTGTGGACCCTAACAAGGATCCTCGGAGCTACCTAAGGCGTTACATCGCAGAACAAACCTACAAGGATTGGTTTGATCGAAATTATCCTGATTATACCATATACGAAGCTGTGGGGCTCAGTGAGTTAGATTTCCAAGAAATAAAAAAGAAATTTTCTCCTGAACAAGAGGAAACTTCTGTAAAAGAACAGGCAGAACCAGAACCGGGATCTGAAGAAAGAATTGCAGGCAAATGGACACCTGATCCGAAGGAACCACGAGATGCACCGTCAACCGACTCGCAAAAATCAGGTGACGAACCAATAATTGATACGGAGGAAGTTAACATCACCAAGAAGCGCACTGACAAACTTTTCTGGATGCGTGTTGTATTTGCTGTTATAGGCGGTATTGCCGCAACTTTCCTTTTCGAAGGAATAGAAGATAGTGAGGAACATAGATGGACATCAATTATATTTATGATCGTTCTTTTCCTTATCACCTGCTTCATAGCAAAGCAAATGAAGATTAACTTTCCAAGATCGGATAGGAAAAAAATTGTCACAACGGGAATTGGCAGCTTCATATTCATGTATCTGTTTTCATGGATCATGTCCTTTACACTTTTGAATCTCCCGCAAGACAACATGTCAATTCCATTTACCTAACTGGTAGCTTAACATATGTGGAACACAAAAACTCCCGGCATTCCAGATGAATTTTTTGATCGAGATGAAGGTGTTCCTATCACAAAGGAGGAAGTACGTGTTGTTCAAATTTCCAAGGCCAGACTAAAACCTGGAATGATCGTTTACGATATTGGCTGTGGCTCTGGTTCCATATCAGTAGAAGCTGCACTTCAGGTAGAAGACTCTGGTCATGTTCACGCTGTGGACAATGATACTAAGGCAATAGAGTTAACAAAAAAAAATCTCGCAAAATTTGGAGTGAGAAACATTTCTATAATTAATAAAGATGCTAACAAAGCCATCTCTGATCTTCCCGAGGCTGATGCAATCTTTATTGGAGGAACTGGTAAAGATACTAAAGAAATTGTAAAATTGTGTCAGGATAAACTTAAGCAAGGAGGAAGAATAGTAATTGGAATGATACTTATCGAAACCATATTTTCTGTTCTGTCGTTGATACAAGAGTTAAGCTTTAACTCTATTGATATAACTCAGGTTACAATTTCAAAAAGTAGGAAGACGTCAACTGGAACTATGATGCTTGCACGAAATCCTGTTACAGTATTGGCTGCCACAAAAAATTAACAGGATGATTTTATGGCCGAATTAATCTGCGTGGGCTGTGGGCCGGGAGATCCTGAATTATTAACTGTTAAAGCTGTAAATGCTATAAAAGCGGCAGATACAATCATGTGTCCTGCTTCAAATGAAGATAGACCAAGTATTGTATTATCAATCATTTCTCCAAT
This sequence comes from Candidatus Nitrosopelagicus sp., assembly GCA_012964965.1. Next base: position 117 of record DTTB01000006.1, on the reverse strand, counting down.
AATTGATAAAACAAAGAATCAAGAAATTATTCGACTGATATTTCCAATGACTAAGGATAAAGATGTACTTGAGGCAACTTGGAAAAAAAACGCAAAGATAATGGCTGAAAAAGTATT
>DTTB01000005.1 GCA_012964965.1 Candidatus Nitrosopelagicus sp. | reverse complement strand
TATTTTTCCTCCATCTTAATTTCTGCTGAAATTACACCTGCAAAGATTGCACCTAATCCAACAACGATAAACCAGCCAATAGACTCATCTAAAACCTCACCAAGCCTAAATTCGCCAACACCTGCAGATGTGCCACCAGCGGCAGCAGCATCAGGCATTAATGCAAAAATTAATGATACAATGAACATACTACCTAAGAGTAATACTGGCTTACGTTTCAACAAAATTATCAGAATCCTAGTGTATTTAACTTTTTTCTGCCGTCGACTAATTTATTAACTACAAATTGAGGGGGTTAACCCAAAAAAAGATTTGCAATATATTGCTAACAGATTTTTTTGATTTCTGGCATCTTATTATTGCCAATATCAAATCCATCTCGTCTGAGATATTTGAGCGTCAATTTATAGACCAACTCATCATGTCTCACTTTCTCTAGTAGTTCTGACCAAAGTAAATTTCCGTTCTTTTCAATTTCTGGCTTTAGTTCTGCTGTAAAATCCTCTGCCATTTGTTTACACTCCTCATATGTTTTACCGTGTCTGTAAGCGGTACCACCACTAGAGCAGCTGTCCATATATTCAACTAGAACTAGTAATGTAAAAACCATTATCATAACTAGACAAGTTTTAAAATGGCAACTTCACAGAGTCATCATGAATTTTGAAGCCAATGACATGAAGGTTTTAGGCGCAATTGTTGGTGGAGGAAAAACATTCAAAAATATAAGAGTAACCACTAGATTGGACAAGGACGAACAAGAAAAAATTTTAGGGTTTTTAGATCAAAGTAAGCTAATCACCGCTACCGAAGGCACAAGTTTTTTCGGTCAAGCGAAATTCTATTTTGCAGCAACTGATGAAGGCACCAAAAAAGTTCATGAATATATCGAGGAACTAAAAGGTGAATGGAAGAAGATTATTCAGTTTGTGACTGATGGGCAAAGAGAGGAACTTGATGAATATATGAAACAGAATAAATTTCTTGTAAATATGATGTTATTTTTCAAAATAATTAACTTACCAGCGTTAGGCAGACTAAATCTTAGATTTCTCATTGAAGGAAAGCATCTTTGTTATAAATGTAAGAAAGAGCTTGGAAGATTCGCTTTAAAGTTTTCAGTTTCAGATTGCAGAAAGCGTGGACTAAAGGTGCCAAAGGGATTGACAACACAGGATGAAATTTGTGCTGATTGTTTTGACGGATTAGCAGTACGCTAATCTTTTTTCGGTTTCATACGATTTTTTATGACTCTTAATAGTAATCGAATTATAATAAAAATTATTACAAGAATTATTGCATAAATCCACACCTGTTCAGTAAATTTATCTTCATGCTCTCTTTCATCTAATGGTTTATCATGTAACGGTCCTGATTCAAACTCTATTTCCGCAAATACAGAAGTTGATGTGACACTAACAATCAATGAAAAAAATAAGATAAACAGAATAAATTTTTGGTTCATGTCTCTATGATTTACTACAAAGCTCTCCTAAAACACCGCTTAACGACTTTGGATGTATGAATGTAACCCTAGTTCCAGCAGATCCAGGTTTAATTTTACCTAAAAATTGTATGCCACAACCTTCCATTCTAGTTACATCTCCTTCTATGTTTTTTGTTTCAAGTGCAATGTGATGTAAACCACTCCCACGCTTTTCTAAAAATTTTTTAATTGGACTTGAGTCATTAGTTGGCTCCATCAATTCTATGTTTGCGTTCTCTAGGTGAAGTATTGCAATCTTGACGCCTTCAGATTCTACAGTCTCATACTCTACGTCCTTAACATCAAATGCTTCTTGGTAAGTTTTGGTAGATTTTTCTACATCATCAACTGCAATTGCAACATGATCAATTTTCAAATTAAAATATCTCCCTTGGTCTGTACTGACCAAAAACTTCCCTGAATGTGTTACTAATTTCGCCCGTTGTAGCATATGCCTCAACAGCATCTAAAATGAACGGCATCAAGTTTTTATCGGTCTCGGCTGCCTTCTGCATTTTTGATAGGGCAGATTGTGTTTTTTTATTGTCTCGTGAACCACGAAGTTGCTTTATCGCCCTTTCCTGTCTTTTTCCCAGTGAATCATTTATTCGCAAAAGATTTTGTTTTCCCTGTGACTTTTCACCAAACTTGTTAACACCAACCAGTACACGTTCTTCGCTGTCGACTTCTTTTTTTAGCCTGTATGCATTTTGCCTAATTTCTGATTGGAAGAAGCCATTTTCTATTGCTTTTAGCGCGCCGCCCATCTTGTCAACCCTTTTGAGGTAATTCCATGTTTGCTCTTCAATTTCATCACAAAGATATTCCAAATAATGAGAACCGGCCATTGGATCAACCGTCTTTGTAATTCCGCTCTCATATCCTATAATCTGTTGTGTGCGTAACGCAATCTTAGCCGCCTCCTCAGTGGGAAGTGCCAAGGCCTCGTCCTTTGAATTTGTGTGAAGAGATTGTGTGCCACCTAGAACTGCTGCCATCGCCTGTATTCCAACACGAACAATATTGTTGTCCGGTTGCTGTGCAGTCAATGATTCACCACTTGTTTGGGTGTGGAACTTTAACTGCAGTGACTTGGGATCCTTTGCATGAAACCTCTCTTTTAGAATTTTTGCGTAGACCTTACGCGCAGTTCTAAATTTTGCAATTTCTTCGAAAAATTCTATTGTGCAACAGAAAAAAAACGAAAGCCTTGGTGCAAAGTCATCAATCTTTAGCCCACGGTCTATGCAGGTTTGAATATATTCAATAGCGTTTGCAAGGGTAAATGCAATTTCCTGCACTGCAGTTGCACCAGCTTCCCTCATATGATATCCTGATATTGAGATTGGGTACCATTGTGGTACATTCTTTGCACAGTAAGCAATCATATCTCCTATAAGCCTCATTGATGGCTCAGGCGGGTAGATGTACGTATTTCGCGCAACATACTCCTTCAAGATATCGTTTTGTGTCGTACCTCTAAGTGCTTTGCCGGGAATGCCCTGTGACTTTCCAACAGCAATATAGTATGCCAAAAGCGTAGATGCCGTTGCATTAATTGTCATTGATGTTGAAACTTTTTCTAAGTTAATTCCATTCAAGACAGTTTGCATGTCCTTTAGTGATGAAATTGATACACCGACTTTACCAACCTCACCTTCAGCATGTGACGAGTCTGGGTCGTGACCGATTTGAGTCGGTAGATCAAATGCCATAGAAAGACCCGTCTGTCCCTTTTCCAACATAAACCTGTAACGCTTGTTTGTTTGTGCAGCATCACCAAATCCTGAATACTGTCGCATTGTCCACAGTCTGTCTCGATACATTCCAGAATGAATCCCTCGTGTAAATGGATATTTTCCAGACTCGGTGTCTTTAGATTTTTTTGGTTGCCTGTAATAAATTGACTTTACAGGAATGTTGGAATCAGTTACAAACTGTTTTGGTTTTATTTTTCCTTTTACCATTGTAATCACTTTAGTATGCTTTTAGATATGTTATCAGCAGCTTCAAATGGATCAATCTTTTTTGCCTGTACTTTCTTAAGGTATTCCGAGTAAGACTTGCTTGAAAGCAGTATTGCTGCAACCTTTTTGTTAATGTTGCTTAAAATAATATCATCAAGTTCCATTGCAAGCTTTTGCTTTTCTGACAATTTTTTATCCTTCTTCTTCTCTGTCATAAGTTTTTTTAATATTGTTATAAATTCGGGTATTCCATTTCCAGTCTTTGACGACATCTTAAGAATCAATGGGTTTTTTTCCACAGTGCCAATAAAGTCTTGAACTGATTGAAACAGCTGCGATGCACCGTCAAGGTCACTCTTGTTTACAATATAGATATCACCGATTTCAGTAATACCTGCCTTTATCGTTTGAATGCTATCGCCTGTATGTGGGTTAAACATAACAATCGTAATGTCAGCAATGTTAGAGATTTCTATCTCAGTCTGTCCTGCACCAACACTCTCAATGATTATTGGATCAAACCCTGCATACTCCAGCACTCGTATGCTGTTACGTATTGATCTGGAGACAGCACCAGTTGCACCCCTTGATGCTATACTTCTGATATATGTCCCAGAATCTGTTGATTCTGTCATTCGCACCCTGTCACCAAGTATTGCACCACCAGATATGTGACTGGTAGGGTCTATTGCTAGCACTGCAGGTTTCATGCCCAATTTTTTCAACTGGATTGATGTTTTGTCTATTAACGATGATTTTCCAACACCAGCTGATCCAGTTATACCTATAATCACTGATTTTCCTGATTTTTTGAATATTTTTTTAATCAATTTCCTTGATTCTTTTTCGTCATTTTCAAAGATAGTAATTGCCTTTGCGATAGCACCACGTTTTGCCTTTTTTAAATCAGAAAACAAATCCATTATAGATATACTGGTTTCTTCAATAAAAATGAG
>DTTB01000004.1 GCA_012964965.1 Candidatus Nitrosopelagicus sp. | reverse complement strand
ATGTGGAAACTTTAGCATTTGGAATTGTGTTTCTAACTGTTGCCGTTTTTTGGTCTTATTTTACAAATAGAACTGGACTGCCGGGAATAAAAAGTACGCATCAGTTGTTGCAGGCATATCTGCAGTCAGTATCACAAAATGATCCAAGTGATATGGAATCAATAATTCTTGAGTCGTCAAAACCAGTACAAATTTCCACATCTCAAATCCGTTTCTATACGGATGATAACAAAAATGATTTTCGCATGATACTTCCAGACCTTCATCCAGGTCCATTTCACCCCGTTGGTGGAAGTGATATACCTTATCAAATCTATAAAACTATGAATTCATCTGCAATGGTATTACATAGTGTATCTGATCATTCACTTAATCTACCATCACAACAAGATGTGAAAACATATCTAGATGGACTGTTACAGAGCTCCGTTTCAACAAAAGGTCTTACATGTACAGAACCTGTCACTGCACAGATAAACAGGGCGCGTGCTGTGGGTATGCGCTTTGATTCAACAGCAATTTTGTTTCTTTCCTTATCACCACACGGTATGGAAGATGTTCCACTCTTCATAAAGACCGAGATTGAACAAATAGCGAAAAATAGGAATTTTCAGAATGTGTTTGTTGTTGATACTCACAATGCTATGGGTGGTGAGATATCACAGGATGACTCGCAGGATATGTTATCAGCTGCAAAATCTGTCCTTGATATTCTTATCACAAAAACAAGCTACCCTCTTCGATATGGTTATGCAAACTCAAAATCTTTGAACATACAAACGAGTGATCTTGCCGGTGGGGGTATAGGAATACTGTGTCTTGCCTTTGCTCAAAAGAAGTACTTTTTGTGTTGGGCTGATGCTAATAACATAGAAAATGGCGTACGCGAAAAAATTGTAACACATCTACAAAACAATGGATGTGATCTAGTTGAAATGTTTACTTCTGATACTCATTTTACAACAATGGGTGTAAGAAACAGAAATGGCTACTACCAATTAGGATTTATTACCAAACCAGAAATATTAGCAAACTGGTGTCTGTCTATTGCAAGAGAGGCGGAAAAAAATATCATTACGGGCAAATTTGAAATTTTAGAAAATAAGTCAAAAGTAAGAGTCATGGGTTCAGGAATCTTCGAACATATTTCCAAGGCACTTGACACTTCGTTAAGAATTACAAAGGGATTCATGATTGGTTGTGTTGGTATATTTTTACTATCTATTTTTCTATGGTTTTGATCTCTTCCATGCTGCCATAAAACTCGTCAATAAATGAAGAAAGCTGTAAGATAGGCACGATTGGAACCTTGCTGATAAAACTAGTTTCTTCCTGATTTAATGTAACAATAACTGGTGCAGCAATCACATCTTTTGCGTTTGATATGTAATGTTTCACGCGTTCTACCTGCTTTACAACAATTGTCTCAAGTGCAGAGTGACTTAGTCTTTTCCAGTGCTTGCAATCAATGATGAGTGCTATCCCAAGGCGCACACCTACAACATCTATTTCCATTGTGGGTTTTGTCAGCCTAAAATTCCGCAAGACATCAAAGTGCTTTGAATCAAGTATTTCAGCTACCAGCCCTTCAAAATCTTTCCAATCAATATACCGTGAAACTTCCTCAATAGGTACACCGTTCTTTATGGCAAAAAGCGCCGTCTTGAGCTTGTCACCATCCTCAAAGTTTACCAAGTTTCCAATAGTTTGACCAATTCCATTTTGAGTTAGCATGTCAAGAATTTTTTCTGCCGTGTTTTTATCGGTAGATATAATCGCCGCAAAATCTTTTGTGGATATACCGCCAGGTATTACACCGCTAATTGCCTGCATAAGTAATTTTGTATTCAACTAAAAAACTGCTTGTTTTTGATTTTAAAATCTTATAGTTTTTAGTACAAATGAACTTTAAATTATGATGATATACTATGTCTGACATGAAATTTTGGCTAGTTGCCATACTAGCACTGATTGCATTTCCCGTAGCATTTGCCGAAAAAGGTACATTTGTAGATCAGGTTCAGTTTGTCCAGTATTTGGATGAAAACACTGCCCTTGGGGAAATTCGTAACGGCAATCTTGACATATACTACTTTCGGGTTTCCTCGGATAGAATTGAGACGGAAAAGTCCAGGGAGGGAATTCAGGTTTTCGAATCTACCGGCGGGTCATATAGCATACTGACAAACCCTTCAGTTTCCGAGTCTTTCAATCCGTTTTCAATTAAGGAGATAAGATTTGCACTAAATTATCTGTTCGATAAGAAGTTTATTGTTAACGAGCTTATTGGGGGTTATGGCAGAACCATGATTTCAAATTATGGAGCATTTGCCGCTGACTATCTTTCAATAATTGACGAGCTTGAATCGTTTCATTTCAAATACAATCCATCCCTAGCAAACCAGCTAATTACCAAGGAACTTGAGAAAGTAGGTGCTGAAAAAATTGATGGTACTTGGTATCATGATGGAAAACAGGTTGAAATCACGTTTTTCATTAGAAGCGATGATCCAGTTAGAAAATCCATAGGGGAGATTCTCTCTTCAGAGCTTGAAAAGATTGGTTTTAAAGTAAACAAGGATTTTGGGGATCTTAACAAGGCGTTTGTTGTTGTTTATGGTTCAGATCCGGCAGATCAAAAATGGCATTTGTATACTGAAGGTTGGGGAAGCTCAGGATTTGCAAAGTATGACTCTGTTGGGCTTGCACAAATGTACTCCCCATGGTTTTCTAACATGCCAGGAAACAATGATCCGACTTACTGGAATTACAAAAATGACTATCTTGACTCTATAACAAAAAAAATCTATGTAAGTGATTTTAAATCTGCAGAAGAAAGGATTTCGCTAATAGAGGATGCAACAAAGGAAGGAATTAATGAATCTGTTCGAATATTTCTTGCTAGCAAGACAGACCAGTATGTTGCAAACGACAGCATTGATGGTGTCATCAATGCTCTTGGTGCAGGCGTTCCAACTAGGTTTACCCCAATTAACGTAAAATCTGACACTGATACGTTGATGATTGGTGTGAAACAAATCTACCAAGGATCTTGGAATCCAATTGGCGGATTTAGTGATGTGTACAGTAATCAAATATGGCTAAACCTTTACGATCCAGGTGTTTTCAGCCATCCATTTACTGGTAAGACAATTCCGATAAGAACCGAGTGGCAGGTTGAAAATTTTGGCAGTGATAGTAAGATCACGGTTCCCGAGGATGCAATTATCTGGGACATAGCAAATCAAAGATGGAAAAAAGTTGGAACTGACCAGGAAGCCACAAGTAAGGTTACATTTGATCTTATACTTGGCAACTGGCACCATGAACAAAGCATGGACATGAATGACATATTGTATACCATGTACTTTTTGTTGGAATGGGGTTCTGAACAGCTTCAAAACGACAAGACATATGATTCTGAATTTTCACCACAAGCAGCACAGAATGCGAAGACATTGGTTGGAATAAAACAGATTGATAATGACACAATTGAAGTTTATGCTAATTATTGGCACTTTGATGAGGCTGAAATCGCTTCATGGTCAACTCCTTGGAGCAGTATGCCTTGGGAGATTATGGCAGCCTCGGAGCAGGCTGTACTTGACGGCAAGGTGTCATTTTCACGCTCGGGCTCAATCAGCAAAAGCGTAAACTGGCTTTCACTCATAGTTCCAATTGACTCAAAGATCATACAGCAGTATCTTACAGAATTCAAAGAATCGGGCTATATCCCACCCTCATTAGAAAATTCTCAATATGACTGGCAATACTTTGAAGGGCGCTATGACGCAGCAATAGAATGGATTGAGCAAAATAATCACGGTGTAATTAGTAACGGTCCGTTTTATCTCGATTACTATTCCCCGGAGTCAAGGACGATAACCATCAAGTCGTTTGACTCAGTCGGATATCCGTTCGAATCTGGTAAGTGGGAAGAGTTCGAACAGATTAAATTTCCAAAAATCACTGGTGTTGAAATTTCAGATGTTGTAAACTTGGGAAAACAATTCACCATCCAAATTCAGGCGACGGATTCATCCAAGATTCATTATTTTGTCACAAATTCTAAAAGTGAGACAGTTGCATCAGGGGTTAACTCGCCTTTCGTTTCATATGCTAGTGACAATATATACGAAATTATGATTACACATGAAGAGGCTTCACACCTTGATGTTGGAGCAAACACACTAAAGATCTTTGCGTCATCTGACGAGGTATTAAGGCCTGACAGCTATACTACCAGCTTTCTTGTGGTTGAAGGACAGGCAACTCTTCCAGACGTTCCCATTTTACAATCTGAAAGTGAAACTGTAGATACACCATATGTGGGGATACTTTCAATAATCATTGGTGCAATAATAGTTGGAATAATTATATCAATCAGAAGAAAAAGAAAGAAGAAACAAGGATAGGAAC
>DTTB01000003.1 GCA_012964965.1 Candidatus Nitrosopelagicus sp. | reverse complement strand
CGAAAATAGTGGAGATTCAGGAGGTAGGTGACGGTGAAAGGGTATGTGTTGATACAGCATCTATGCTGAATCGAGGTGAAGGTATGTTGATTGGAAGTAGAGCTAACTTTTTGTTTCTAGTTCATAACGAATCGGTTGGTTCATCATTTACTTCACCTAGACCATTTAGAGTTAATGCCGGCGCAGTGCATTGTTACACTCTAGCACCAGATGGTACTACAAAATACCTATCTGAATTAGAAACAGGAGTGGAAATATTGGTACTTGATTCTAAAGGAAAGGCAAGACGTGCTACAATAGGTAGATGTAAGATAGAAAAAAGACCAATGCTTATGATTAAGGCTAAAGTTGGTGAAGAAGTAGGAGGAATTATAGCTCAAGATGCAGAAACAATTCGCTTAGTAAAATCTAATGGTCAATTAGTGTCTGTAACACATCTAAAAAAAGGTGATTCTGTATTAGTACACTCCAAGCCTGCAACTGGTAGACATTTTGGAATGGAAGTATCTGACGAATATATCTTAGAGAAATAAAATGGTATACAAAACATGTGTTAGTGTTGCTGAAAAAACACCAAAAAAGATTAAACAGACTCTCTTAAAATCACTGAAAAAATCTGATTATGCAGAAATTAGATTTGATTTTTTAAAGCCAAATTTAGTACCTGATGCATTAGATTTGGTCAAAAAAGATTTGAAAAAATGTGTTGGTACATTAAGGCCGATTTCAGAGGGGGGAAATTTTTCAGGCAGTGAAAAAAATCGAATATCAATTCTAAAATTAATTGCAGAATATAATCCATTTTTGCTTGACGTAGAATTTAATACTTTAAGAAAAAACAAAAATTTATCACGTTATATTAAGAATACAAAAACAAATATGCTTGTTTCTTGGCATGATTTTAAGCAAACACCAAACATTTCTGTACTAAAAAACAAAATTCTTCAAATGAAAAAATTTTCAAATAATATAAAAATTGTTACAATGGCAAAATCAATTAATGATGCATCATATGTATTATCTTTATACAATAACAACAAAGTAAAATTAATTGCATTTTCAATGGGGAATTATGGAAGAATGTCTAGACTACTTTGCTTACTTTTAGGAAGTCCATATACGTATGTTTCACTAGGTAAACCAATTGCACCAGGTCAGTTTAGTGTGGATGAAGTTAAATCAATCTTTACAATAAGAAAATAAATGGTTAAGACTTATGCAGTAATAGGTGATCCAATAGATCATTCTCTTTCACCAAATATTCACAATGCCGCATTCCATTCTTTAAATTTAGATTGTACCTATATTGCATACAAAATACCAAAGAACGAATTAGCTTCAGGCATTGAAGCCCTAAAGGCAATCAAGATTGCAGGATTTAATGTTACAATTCCTCACAAAATTGAAATGATGAAATTATTAGATGAAATGGATACGACAAGCCGTGTAATCGGGGCTGTAAACACAGTATCAAATGAGAATGGAAAACTTAAAGGATATAACACAGATATGGTTGGATTCTTGGATCCAATCAAAAGGAAAAATTTGGCAATAAAAGATTCAGATGTATTACTATTAGGTGCTGGTGGAGCTGCGCGAGCAATTATAGTAGGCATGATAAAAGAAAAGGCGAGAAAAATAACAATTGCAAATAGGACTTTGGATAGTGCAAACGAATTGGCAGGATTTGCAGAAAAAATCGGTGGTAACGTAAACGTGGTTTCATTACAACAAGCGAACGAATTAGTTTCAGAGTACAAATTTATTATAAATTCAACTTCCCTTGGTATGAAGAATGAATCTAGCCCTATATCGACAGAAGGTATAGGAAAAAACTCTATAGTCTATGATATAATTTACAAGCCGATAAATACGGATCTTATCAAAAAGTCGAAGGAAAACGGTGCTACAATAATTTATGGTTATGAGATGCTCCTGAGTCAGGCTGCATGTGCATTTGAAATTTGGCATAAAATGGAAGCACCGTATAATGCTATGAAACGAGTATTATTTGGAGGAGTTTAATGAGAGTTGTTAGTGCAACCATTAATGGTGCAATCTCGATTGTAAATGCTATTGCAACGGGCAAAGGCGCAGCTCTTGGAATTTCAAAAAAAGTCAATGTCGAAATAGAGGCTTCAGAAGGGAGTGGCATAATAATTGAATCAAAAAATAAACAGCTAAGCTCACGTCTCATCAACAGAGTTATTGAAAAAATTGTCCCAAAAAATGAGCTTTCTAAAACAAAATTTAGAGTTTATTTGAATTCAGAAATTCCAACTGGATATGGACTAAAGAGCTCAAGTGCGATTTCCTCTGCAGTGGCTATGGGTTGTGCAAAATTATTCAAACCAAAGATGAATGATTTTGAAATATTGTCTTCTGGTGTAGATGCATCAATTGAGACTAAGGTTAGTTTAACAGGGGCATATGACGACGCATGTGCATGCTATTATGGAGGATTTGTTGTTACAGATAACTACAAAAGAAAAATTATCTGTTCTGAACATTGTCAGACTGATATTTCAGCTATAATTTTCATACCAAAGTCAAGAAAAAGGGGAAATGTGAAAAAACTGGGAACGTTATCTAGTGTTTTCGAGGAGGCTTGGAATATTGCAAAGGGTTCTGATTATTGGAATGCAATGAAAATAAATGGACTTGCCACATCTATAATACTAAATTCCGATCCAAAAATTATCTTCAAATTAATTGAGGAAGGCGCGTTAGGAGCTTCAGTATCAGGTAATGGTCCGTCAATAGCCGCAATTGCGAAAAAAAATATTCTGCCAAAGTTAGCGAAAATATTTTCATCCCTTGAGGGAAATACCATGATCGCTAGTATAAATAACAAAAAGGCTGAAGTGCATGAATTGTAGAGTTGAGAAATCAGAAGTCAGTGGAAAAATTGTATGTCCTTCTAACAAAAGCTATACGCATAGAGCGATTTTCTTGGCTACGCTAACTGATGGTAAAAGTATAATTAAAAATATTTTAAAATCCGGCGATACAAATGCGACTATTAATGCTTGCAAAAACTTTGGTGTTGAAATAAAAGAAACAGGGGATAACATAACAGTAAACAGTTCAGGTGAATTAAAACTCGATGGTGGTTTCATAGATGCTGCTAATTCTGGCACTACAATCAGGTTTGCAACTGCCATCTCAGCCCTGTCTGAGGGTAAGACGGTTTTATCAGGAGACCAAAGTCTGAATAAAAGACCCATGAAACCATTACTTAATGCCTTAGAATCACTGGGAGCAAAATGTAGTTCAACTAATGGAAACCCTCCTATATCAGTTTCAGGAAGAATCAAGGGCGGGGAAATTCAAATTCCTGGAAATATTTCAAGTCAGTTTATTTCAGCCTTGATGATTACAGCCCCAAAATTAGAAAATGGAATAATTCTAAATATTCGAGATAAACTAGTATCAAAGCCGTACGTAGATGCAACAATTACAGCTATGAAGAAATTTGGTGTTAACGTGGAAACTGTGATTCCTTATCAGAAATACATCATACCTGAACAAAATTACAAGCCAACAACTTTTACTGTACCATCTGATTTTTCTACCATTTCATTATTACTGTCAGCAGCTGTACTACTCGGAGAAAATCTTACGATACAAATGAGTATGGGAGATATGCCACAAGCCGATGAGGCAATCATAGATATTTTGGAGATTATGGGAATAGTGGTTACGTTGGACAAGAATACAATAAAAATAAAATCACCAGAAAAACTTGATGGTGGAAAATTTGATCTGAGTAATTCTCCTGATCTTATCCCTGCTGTTGCAATACTTGCGTTGAAAACATCAAAACCAATTGAAATTTTTAACGTTAAGCATGCAAGGTATAAGGAAACAGATAGGATTGCCGTACTTGCAAGAGAACTTTCTAAATTAGGAATCAAAGTTGTTGAAAAAAATGATGGTCTAATACTAAAAAACTCTGGTAGTTTGGCTGGTGCTGATCTTAATTCTGAAAATGATCACAGGTTATTTATGGCTTTTTGTATAGCTGGTATGTATGTTGGTAATTGCATTGTATCACATCCAGAATCAGTAAAGATTTCATATCCTGACTTTTTTCAGGATATGAAAAGAATTGGTTGCAGAATTTTTCTTGATTAATAGATAATAAATCGTAAAATAAATTGTAGAGTTATATTAATCATAGATTATATTATATTATTGGCCGGAAGTTCAATTGGACATAATTTAGTCTTAACAAGTTTTGGTGAAAGCCATGGTAAATGTGTGGGGGCAGTACTTGATGGCTGCCCAGCAGGATTAGAATTAGCCGAAAAAGATATACAAAAAATGCTTGATTTAAGAAGACCTGGTCAATCACTGGTTTCAACACAAAGAAAAGAAGGCGACATTGTAGAGATTCTTTCTGGTGTGTTTAGGGGATATACGAC
>DTTB01000002.1 GCA_012964965.1 Candidatus Nitrosopelagicus sp. | reverse complement strand
GAGTCGGTAATTACAATAATCCTATTATTAATTAAATATGTAATTCCTTCTAAAAATTCAATCTCGGTAACTTGACCATCTGCCCACCACCCAACTGTCTTTTTAATCCAGCTGGGGATTGGAGGTACTTCTTCAGTTGGCGTAAACTCTTCATGAATAGCCCAAGAATTCAAAATAGTAGCTGATGATACAGTGATTCCTATTAATAAAAAGAACATGATTACACGTTGCGTGAAATGTTTGTAAAAGAATTTCATAAACTTGTGATTTCCTTAGTACATTAAACACTATCTATCCTTTCACTTTATTATTTTATTTCAGTATAAATATTAGAATGAATTTTTTGAAATTTTTCTACCAGTTTAAAAAACATTGAACCATGGAATTGAAGTATCAAATAATGTATTCCTATTTCTCTTTTTAAGCCTTTGAGATGGTCGTGTCAAATGACGATGTGCCGAAATATCTGGTAAGTAAAGTTTAGATTGTATTTTTCGGGGAATTTCTAGTTTGGATTTTGAAAAAAATTTGTTACCGCATTTAACACATTCAAATCCCTGTCTGTTTCCATTGGATTTCATCTTTTTATTACATTTTTTACAAGTTGGATTAGTGAGGAGAATGTTTTTTGCCAGTTGAATGACATCCAAAAATTCTACGTTAAGTACTCTTGAATGATTTTTCGATGCTTTTCTTATTCCGCCGCCAACACGAATTTTGTCTCCGGGAATAAGATTTTGTGCATCTTTAGTAATTTTCGTTGGTTTATAGACTCCACATCTAATCTTTCTACCTTTAACCTCAATTGAAAAAAATACATGTCCACCTCGCTCAGTGATCGGTTTACTGCAAACTTTTCCAACGAAAAAACCTGAAGTATACGGTTTAAGATCATTAGGTTCTAGCTCATTTTTTAGATGATCAGCAGTTCCCTGATTTGATTTGAATACCATATATCCATCTAATTTCTCGTCAGCACTTACTATGGTAGATGCCAAAACTACAGATTTAGCAGTTTCACCACGTATTCCGTAAAAGACGGGATCAGGTCCATGTGGCGTTATTAGTACCCTATCATTTTTGTTGTCATAGCTGCTAAAGGTTTCAGGAAACGTAAATGACTGCATCTTCTTTACGCTGTCTTTGCTAACGATTCTTTTCTTTCCGAATTGGGATTTTTTTCTATAACATAATAGCTCAAATGTATGATCAGAAAATTTGTAGCCTATTGCACCAATAGCACCAATTAGTCCCTGACCATTTCCTAGATAAAATGAATCAATTTTGTTTTCTGAAACAAACTGCTTGGCTTTTTTTCTACTGATCAATTTCCAAAGTGCAAGATTGCTAAATTTTTGAAATGATGGAGGAATTGATTCACTCTCATAAAATACTAGTCCTGGATTTGCACCGTTTTTTGTATCTGAATAGTTTACTACAAACTGCATGATTTTATTTTTTATTTTTTGAGGATTAACGGTCTTTATAGTTAACCGAACAGCCCCATTACCTCTAGTTTTCCATGGAATATTGGGATTGAATCTTATTAATGATGGATAATCCAGCATCTCAACTTTCTGTTTTTCAAGAAATTTCACAATTTCATAGGAAAGAAACGTAGTACACATTCCCTTGGGCGAATCTGTATCATCAATTCCTATGTGAATGATTTTGCTTTTTTTCAACATATTCTTTCAATTACTCACTCATTTTTGAGTTTTAAAATTCTAGCTTGGTTTAAATTAAAAATATACTGCCTATCAGAATACTGATGATAGTTATTGATGAAAAAAAGATTTTTGAGGTTATAAAAGAACGAAAGCCTCTCTCTGTGGCGTTAAATGGTCCTGATGGATTACTTCCAAAGGTACAAGATCTCGCACTCAAAATTGGTAAAAAATTTGGAATTCCGGCATATCTTCTTGCCGATACTACATGGGGTACATGTGATCTGAATTCTATTGGTGCAAAAATTTTGAATACTGAAATATTATTCAACATTGGTCACACAAACAGAATAGAAATATTTGAAAAAAATGTGATTATGATTGATGCGTTCGATGATATTTCTTTTGATAAAGTAACAAAAAAATGTATTGAACTAGTTCGAGGTAAAACCATTTCATTAATTACAGACAGCCAGCATCTTCATCAAATTGAATCTGTTAAAAAGATATTAGAAGAAAATGGAATTGATGTTAAAATTGGAAAAGGAAAAGGTCAACTAAATGATGGACAGGTTTTTGGCTGTGAATTTTATCCTGCTACAGAAACAATGGACAAGGTAGATGCTAATGTTTTTTTGGGTCAAAGTAATTTTCATGCTGCTGGAGTAGCTTTAGCTACAAACAGACCAACTTTCATCTTAGACCCATATTTTAATGAAATACAAGAGATAACTGAGTTTGCAAGAAAACTGCAGAAAAAAGCAACCTTAGCAATTTACAAAGCTGTTGAAGCTGAAACTTTTGGTGTAATAGTTGGGTTAAAAGAAGGACAGCTTTCTAAATTAACTGCGCTTAAGTTCAAAAAAGAATTAGAAAATCTTGGTAAAACAGTTCATCTTATAGCGTTAACAGAAATTACAAATGAAAGATTACGAAATTTGAAAGATATTGATGCTTTCATTCAGGTAGCATGTCCTAGAATTTCTACTGATATGAAATTTGACAAGCCACTTTTATCAACTCCTCAGGCTACGGCTCTCATTAAGATACTAAGAAAAGAAAACATTGATGAGTATTTTCAGATTCAGCATTGGCTATAAACAAATAATAGTCATAATTTGAAAAATCTATACATGCCGAATTCAGTTTTACCAGGTGACAAGGTTGCCATAATTGAAGAATACGGATCAGGAAAAAATACCTACGATGATGGTGAGATCATAAGATCTGTAGTTGCTGGTGAATATGATATTGATAAAAAAGAACGCATAGTTAATGTAAAAAATCTAAAATCAACATCAGTTCCTAAATTGGATGATGTTGTAATTGGGACAGTTGCAGCTGTGATGGGCTCAATGTTTGTAGTATTAGTAAAGTACATAAATTCTAAACCTGTAAAATCACAGGTTGAATGTATTTGTTCAACATTAAACTTTAGAAAAAAGAATATTGCATTGGTAAATGATCTAGTAAAAATAAAAATTCTTGGAACACTAAACGGGGCTATACATGCAACTATCAACAGCCCAGACTTGGGAGTGTTATTTACTAAATGTAGAAAATGTGGCAGCGAGGTTAAACCACTGCGTGATATAATAAAATGTATTGAATGTGGCTGGACTGATGACAGAAAATTATCTAATGATTTTTTGAAAAGTGATTTTATAAAAGTGAGAGAATAAGATATGAACCGTATTTCGTTCCAAGGTGAGCGAGGAGCATATAGCGAAGCAGCGGCAACCACGTTTTTTGCCGATAAAATTGAAACAATTCCTTGTGCAACTTTCGCTGAAGTTCTAAAAAACACTGAAGATGGTAGGAGTGATTACTCCGTCTTGCCTATAGAAAATTCACTTGAAGGAAGTGTGGGTGAAAGTAACGATTTGCTATTAGGAGTGAATCTTAGTGTAATGGGCGAGATATATTATCGCGTACGACATTGCTTAATTGGAACTGGTTCAATTGGGGATGTTGATACTGTATATTCCCATCCCCAAGCATTAGGTCAATGCAGACAATTTATTCAAGAATACTCATTGAAAACTATTCCATGTTACGACACGGCTGGTAGTGTAAAGATAATCAAGGATTTGAGTAAGAAGAACGTTGCATGCATAGCAAGTAAAAGAGCAGCGGAAATTTATGATATTTCAATAATTCAGGAAGGAATTGAAGATAATCAAAATAACTACACAAGATTTCTTGTATTTTCTAAAATAAAGAATGATAAAACTGAAAACAGTAAGACATCAATAGTTTTTTCTGTAAAACATGAACCCGGTGCTCTATACCGTATTATCAACGAGTTTTATCAATACAAGGTAAACTTGACGAAAATAGAATCCAGACCTAACAAAGACACACCTTGGGAATATAATTTCTATGTTGATTTTGAAGGCCACCAAGACAATCCTTCAATTAAAGAAATGCTGCAAAAGTTGAGAGATAGTACTTCCTTTCTAAAAATTTTAGGTTCTTACCCTATTGCAAAACTAGGCTAGAATCCTCGTGGTTTTCTTACAGTAAAGGCTGCACTCAATCCAATAACAACAACACCTGCTATAATAACCAAAATATGATATGTGAAGAACAATGGATCACGAGATAACTCAAACGTTCCAGATATGTTGAATTCGGATTTTCCAGTATTTTGGATTTGAATTACGTTTTCACCATAGACTGTATTTGTCCATGAAAAGGTTGCTTTGTCCTTATAGCTATTAGATATATTGTTTTTTTCATCGGGAGTAAAGATTTTCACATCAAACGTGTCACCAGTAATTATCAA
>DTTB01000001.1 GCA_012964965.1 Candidatus Nitrosopelagicus sp. | reverse complement strand
ACAATAGAACCACAATAACTAGCTACTCGATATACAGGCACCAAAAACACCAGCGGAATCACCAAGGCTATTTTTGAGTATTGGAGTTTCAATCGAGTCACTAAATACTTTATCGTAGACTGCTTTTTTGCCCTGATCATACAAGAACGGTATGTTTGAAACACCTCCTCCTAAAATAATAATATCAGGATCTAAAATATCAATTACGTTTGCGAGACTAGTTCCAAAATTTTCAAGAAATTCCTTTTTCCATTGTTTTGCTTTTTCATCAGAGAGATCTTGTACTATTGATTGCAATGATTCCTTTTTCCCAGTAATTTCAAACCAACGCTTTTCTAGAGCAGGACCGCTGATATACGTCTCAACACATCCCTGCTTTCCACAATAACATTCATTTCCATTGGGATGCAATGTGTGATGCCCCCACTCGCCGGCAATGTTTGTCCTTCCTTTGTGTAAAGTTCCATTAATTACAATCCCGCCTCCAACACCTGTTCCTATTATTACACCAAAAACAACATCATGTCCTTTAGCAGATCCCAGTACAGATTCTGCAAGAGCAAAACAGTTGGCATCATTTTCCATTACAATTTCAAAACCAAGTACATTCTCAAGGTCATTTTTTAATGGCATTCCTATGAGACATTGAGTGTTGCTGTTTTTGATCAATCCTGAATCAGCCCCAGTAACACCTGGTGTACATATTCCAACCGAAGTTTTCTCGTCTGTTTTCGCTCTTAATTCGTTTATCAAAGATATGATAGATTGTACAATCGAGTCATAACCATTTTCTTGGCGTGTTTCGATGCGTTTGCGTTGAATTGTGTTGTATTTTTCGTCTAGTAAAATTCCTTCAATCTTAGTTCCACCAAGATCAATTCCAATTTTATGCACAAGTATAATTTGTCTGGTGAGTTTTGAAGTTTTAGTTAGTTTTAAAGAATTTATCCCATTGGAGGCATGCCAGGAGGTGGACCGCCAGCACTCGAACCGCCAGATATGGCAATAACATCATCAATTCTGAGGATCATGCATGCCGCCTCTGTTGCAGATTTTATAATCTGTTCCTTTACTACAAGTGGTTCAACTATATCCAGAGCATATGCGTCTCCAATCTTGCCTTCTCTAGCGTTGATGCCAGTAGTTTTTTCACCGCTGTTTTGTTTTGCGCGTAAGGCAATAAGAGAATCAATTGGATCCATTCCAGCGTTTTCCGCTATTGTTAGTGGTATTGTTTCGAGTGACTCTGCATATTGTTTAATGGCAAGCTGCTCCCTTCCATCGAAACTATCTGCCCATTGTTTTATTTTTCCAGCCAAATATGCTTCAGGTGAACCCCCACCTGCTACAATCAATGGTTTTTCAATAACATCCTTAACCACCATCAAAGCATCATGAATAGAACGGTCAGCCTCATCAACAACTCTTTGAGAACCGCCACGGATTAAAACTGTCACTGCATGTGGATTACTGCAACCTTCGATGAAAACCCACTTGTCTGATTCAATCTTTTTCTGTTGTACAATTTCAGCAGAACCCAAATCCTTTTCTGAAATATCATCAAGATTAGATGTAATTCTTCCACCAGTTGCTTTTGATAATTTAGTCATATCACTTTCTTTTACTCGTCGAACAGCCAAAATTCCTTGCTTAGAAAGATAATGTTGTACAATGTCATCAATTCCCTTTTGGCATATTAGCACGTTGGCACCAACACTGTGTAATTTATCTACCATTCCCTTAAGCATCCTATTTTCTTCTTCTAAGAACATCTGCATTTGAGATGGATCAGAAATTCTTATTTCGGAGCTAACC
Source organism: Candidatus Nitrosopelagicus sp. (assembly GCA_012964965.1). The sequence goes on along the minus strand of DTTB01000001.1, from coordinate 2,686 downwards.
TCTGTCTTTTCCACTTCAAGTGCAGCATTAACAAGTGCAATTTTCGCTTTTTGGATCTTTGTAGGCATACCACTATGTACAACTTCCTTGTCAAGAACTATACCGTTAATCAGAGCAGTGTCTTGAACTGAGCCTCCTGATTTTTTTTCTACTTTGAGGTTATCAAGATCAACAGAATAACCGTTTTCATTTTTGTCCGCAATTTTCAGTACTGCACTCACAACTAATTTTGATAAAGATTCGCTATCATCCGAAACTAATTTAGACTGCATGCTTGTTTTTGCAATTTTGATTAATGATTCCGAGTCGTCAGGTTGAATTGATTTTGCCAGCTCAGCTAATAATTCAAGAGCTTTCAAGGAAGCAGCCTGATATCCGTCAACAATCAGCGTAGAATGCACATCTTTTTCGAGCAGTTTTTCTGCCTTCTCTAATAGAGCCCCTGCAAAAACAACTGAAGATGTAGTTCCATCACCCACCTCAGTATCGATTGTTTTGGAAATCTCAACCATCATTTTTGCAGCTGGGTGTTGCGCGTCAATTTCCTTTAGAATTGTTGCCCCATCATTCGTAATTGTGACATCACCTAACGAGTCTACTAACATTTTGTCTAAACCGCGTGGACCTAGACTTGTTTTAACTAATTCCGCTACTAATTTTGCTGCAGCAATATTATTTTTTTGTGCATCTCTTCCCTTCTGTTGAAGCGCACTTTCTTTCAAAACTAATACAGGACCACTAGGTGTTTGTTGAATAGATGCCATCTCTAGAAATTATTTTGACAAAATCCCCTTAATATTTTATGAGATTACAGTATTTAGAATTACTCGATCTTTGATATCAACTAAACCATTACTTGATATACGTATGTCTGGTAATGCGAAAAATGGCAAAAAAAGTGGTACAAGGTGTGGTTTTTCAAATTTGCATCCAGCATCTGTTAACGTGGCATTTAAATTTGCGAAATTTTCTGAAACATTCTCAAAGTTATCTCTAGATATAATACCAGCCAGTTCTAGTGGCAAGGAAGAAAGGATTTTTCCTTCATTAACTACTACCATTCCTCCTTGAGTTTTGATAAGATTATTAGCTGCTATGGCCATATCCTTTTCATTAGAACCGATAACGATCAAATTGTTTTCATGAAAATTCCATGTTGATGCAAAGGCTCCTACCTTAGCCCCAAAGTTCTTCAGAAATCCAATTGTGTGTTTTTCTGAACCAAATGTTCTATCAAATGCAGCGACTTTCCACACATCCTTGTCAGGAGATGGAATAACATTCCCGTCTTCTGATATTAACGATTCAGTTATTTTTTCCGTAATGATCTCAGTTTTCATTTTTATCACATTAACGTCAACCAAATCAGAATTAGATTTTATTGAAAAATTATCTTCTGTGAATTTTTTTAATTTGATAGTTTTAGTGAGCCATTTAGGTATGTCATACCCTTTAATTTTAGAAACAATTGTCCCATTGGATACCACTAATCTTCCTCCAACGAAAATTTTCTTTGGTTTCATTTTTGTCAGATCATCAAAAACCAAAACATCGGCTAGTTTTCCAGGAGAAATACCACCCAAGTCTTTTCCCAAGTTGTAATAATCAAAACAGTTTTTTGATGCCATAGAGATGGCATCTATTTGATTTAATCCTAGTTTTACGGACTCTCTAATACAATGATCAATGTGACCAAATCTAGTAATGTCTATAGGATCAAGACCATCAGAACAGAACATCAATCTATCAATATATGTTCCATTTGAAAGTATTAGTGGGATAATATTTTTTATGTCCCTGCGAATAGATCCGTCCCTTATCATTATCCACATTCCTAACCTTAATCGTTCTACAACCTGATCAAAGTTTATTGGCTCGTGACAGGATAGAATTCCTGACGCGATGTATGCATTTAGTTTTTTACCAGATGCACCAGCCGTGTGACCATTAATTACACAATCATTATCCAGCGCTTTTGATAATATTTTCATTGTTTTAGAGTCACGCTTAGTTACTTTGGTCCATGAAAACAGTTCGCCCAAGCCAATAACTTCCCGCATTTTAAGTGCGGATTTCTCTTCTGTAAAACTTAGAGTTTTTACACGGCTAAATTTCCTGTCAACTGGAAGACCCCCTGGGATAACATGAAAAAAACGTACTGGAAGTCCATGTGTCATTTTAATAAATTCTTTAAAACCCCTAAAACCACAAGTGCTGACAATATCGATAGAATCAACAAAAAGTGAAGTGACGCCGCATAGAAGAGATTTTTTTACAAATTCTGCTGGCGAAACAAACTGATCTATGTGTATATGAGGATCGGCAAATCCTGGTGTAACATATTTTTTTTCTAAATTCATTACTACGGTTTTTTTTCCTTTTGTGTGTGATGCATCTTTACCAACATAGGCAATTCTATCTTGTGATATTGCAATTTGTATTTCTGGTAAAATCTCACGCGAATACACGTTAACAAGTGAACAGTTTTCCAAGACAAGATCAGCATCTTTGTCACCAATAGCTACCGCATTTAGGTTTTGGATAGCTGAAGATAATCCAAGGAACATTACTAGATGATGTGAATTACTATTATTATAGATTAGAAGCGATGTTTAAATTACCGTCAGATTCGGATGTTAATTGTGAACATACCCAAAGAGATTAATCGTTTCTGCCCAAAATGTAA